>CBIHMD010000019.1:0-14509 GCA_966210655.1 uncultured Thalassospira sp. | reverse complement strand
ATGAAACTTCGTATGCTTAACGGCAGCCACTCCCTGATCGCCTATTTGGGGCAAGTAGGTGGTTACCGCTATGTTCGTGACGCAATGGCAAATGAGGCCTTCTCGCAACTTGTTGCGCAACATATGGAAAATGCTGCCGTAACGATGGCACCGCTTGCCGGGATTGATTTTTCCGATTACGGGGCCGAACTGGTCGAACGTTTCCGCAATCCCGAAATCGCACACGAAACCCGTCAGATCGCCATAGACGGCACCGAAAAACTCCCGCAGCGGATTTTCTCCCCGGCTTGTGCTCTGCCGCAGGAAAGCAAGATGCTCAGTACGTTTGCCCTTTGTTTTGCGGCATGGATGGCTGTGATGCGCCAGCGCGTCAATACAGCGCCAGACGGAGCCGTCGAACTGCTCAATGATCCACGTGCAAACGAAATCATGGAAGCACTGGCGGATAGTCAGGATGCAGCCGCGATATACGAAAAACTGTCCGGGCTTAAGGGCTGGATGCCCAAACAGTTGCTGGATAGCCAGTTCTGGCGTGAAGCCGTGATTGAACGCCTGTCGATACTAATGTCGGACGGCGCCGATGCCGCCATCAGGCACGAGATCGACGCGTAGACTTTATCCCAGTTCTTTGCTATCTAAATGATTTCCAGAACCGGTGTGGTCAAAAGCTGCCCCGTCGTGACATCGCCGATGCCGCGGTCGGTTTGGTGTGGGCCGGAGTTGCAGGCCAATGTTGCGCCGAACAGGGCCTTGAAAACCAGATAGGGCGGTTGCCAGTTGATAATCGCATCTGTCGCGGTTCTGATATCGGCAAATTGCTGCGCAACATGATCCATTGGTGCGTCCGATATCAGCCCGCAAAGCGGCAGGGGAAGAAGCGCATCAAGTTTGCCGTTTGATGCGACCGCCATGCCGCCACCAGCACGAATGACGGCATTGGCCGCGACCATCATGTCGCACGGGTTGCCACCGAACACTGTAACATTGTGGCTGTCATGCGAGACGGTGGTGCAAACGGCACCTTTCCATTCACCCCATCCGGTCAGGAAGCCAACACGTGGTTTGCTGTCTGCCTTTCCGTGACGATGGGCAACGGCGATCATGGTCGTGCCCGAAGGTGGCACAACATAGCCGTCTTTGACATCGGCATCGGCTGTTGCCCAACGGGTAAAGCGTGGCCGGTCGATGGTGGCGATCCGCACGCGATCGCCGGATGCGGGAACACGAAAATCATCGATTGTCAGGAGATCAATCTTCATGGTGTCAGACAAGGGGGCGGGATCAATCGAAACCGGCTGTGATGCCATTTCACCGGCCCCGGCGACGATTTCACCATTTGCAATAACCTGGCGTGCCCTGAAATCGGTCAGGTCGTCAAAGATGACAATATCGGCACGCCTTCCGGCAGCAATCAGACCAAGATCAGAACGGCCAAGGCGTACCGCAGCATTCAGGGTGGCCGCCCGCAACGCCCATTCCGGCCTCATGCCATAACGGACCAGCCGACGCACCACATCATCAAGCCCGCCCGCGTTAAACAGGTCATCGGGGAATACGTCATCGGTACAAAGCGTGACGGTTTGCGGTAGGAAACCCAATTCATTGAGCGTCTCGACAAAGCCCGGCAGAAGATGGTCATGCGATCCGCGCATTTCAATCGCAAGACCGGCACGCAGTTTTGCCATTAGATCATCGTTTGAAACCAGTTCATGATCGGAACTGACCCCGGCCGTGATAAAGGCGGCAAGATCGGGTCCTTCGAGGCCGCGCGCATGACCGCAGACAAGTTTCCCCGAAGCAAGCCCTGCCTGCATGATATTGGTCATGCGAGGATCGCGATCAATTACACCACGCATATTCATGACTTCGGCAACCCCGGCGACTTCGGGCCATGACAGCATTTCGGCCATGGCATCACCGTCAAAATCAGCACCGGATATTTCAAGGCCGGGGGCAGCGGGAACGCAGGACGGCGCCAGAACAAGAACACGTAATGGCAGGTTTCGCGTCGCATCAATCGCCCAGCGGACACCATCAAGCCCCCGCACATTGCCAAATTCATGCGGATCCCAGACGATTGTGGTGACGCCGCGGGCAACGACCGTTTCGGCATAGACCGCCGGTGTGACCATCGAACTTTCAATATGCATGTGCGTGTCGATCAGGCCGGGGCTGACATAGCCGCCACGGGCACTGACGATTTTGCGGGCGTCGCTTCTGGTTGCGGATTCATGGACGCTGGCGATCATCGGGCCGATCAGGCCGATATCGGCCTTTCGAATTTCCCCGGTCACCATATCGACAAGCTTGCCGCCCGTAATCAGGATATCGAACGGTTCATCACCGCGTGCGGCAACAGTGGCGCGTGTGCGCAATTTATGGCAGGTCAGATCACCGGGTTCTGTCGTACGATTATTCATTTCGCTGCTTCCGCCTTGAGGGCTGAAAAGATCAGGTTGCGCGCGCGTTCCGCGTTAACAGAAACGGAATATTGCGCGTTTCTGATCGCGGTCGGGCACGGGTCAACAATGGTTTGCCCGCGCGAAGGACCGTGGCTGGTCTCGACTTCGATATGTGCATCGGCAAAGCTGATCGTATCTTCATCAATCACCGCGACTGCCGCACAAGGATCGAAAACCGCCATCGCATCGCGCCCGCGTGACAGGGCGATATTGATGTATCCTTTGGTCAGATCGGCCAGAAGACCTGCATTTTTCCCGCCAGCATTGCGGATCGGTGCAACATCATCCGGGGTAGCAAGCACCTGCCGGCAAAGATCAAGATCAACCATGCGCAATTGCACCTGATGGGATAGGGTAATCGCGACCGCCTCGGGGTCGGCAAAGGCATTATATTCTGCCAGTGCAGTGTGATTGCCCCGTGTTACCGCGCCACCCATCCATGTCACGCCGTCGATTTTGCGCGCCAGATCAGGCCGGGCCAGAACCAGCGATGCAATATTGCCAAGCGGGCCAAGGGCCAGAATATGGCGCTCATTATCCGGTCCGGATTTGCTTTCAAGCCAGTTGCAAAGGCCGTCGAACGCGCTGCATTCTGCAATCGGGCGGCAATCGGGAAGATGTGAACCGCTTGATTGCATGCCAAGGGGGCCAAGAATTCGTTCAGCGGTTTCAAGCCCGCCCATAACCGCCGTTTCGCGACCGGTATAGATTCTGAAACCCCAGCCAAACTGGCGCGCGGCACTGGCAGCATTGATGCGCACGCGTTCAAGCGGGGAATTTCCGGCAATCAGTGACATCCCGTCGATCCGCTTTCCGGCATGGATGACAACCAGCACCGCGACCAAATCGTCAAAGCCCATATCTGTGTCGATCCAAAGCCCCATCAGAGGCTCCCGACCCGGGAAAGGGATGCTGCCTTTGTCACAGGCAGATCGAATTTCAGGACAGAACCGAATTCATGTGCCGGAAGGCTGGCATCGCATTCCGCCTTGATCGGGCCAAGCGGGGTATCAAGCAGATATTCCCGTGTTCCACCGGCAAAAGACGTACCGCGTATCGTGCCCTCGAACGGCCCATCGCCAAGGGTGACCATGGACGGGCGCCAGGCAAGGCCTTTGGCATCACGCGGGGGCGTGCCCGACAGTTCGACAGTCCCGGTTGCGGTTTTAAGTTTGCCGTTTTCAAGCGCGAAGACATTTTCAAAGCCGACAAAGTCCGCAACAAAATCGGAAACAGGGCGGTTATAGATATCCTCTGGCGTGCCGATCTGCTCGATATGACCATCGAGCATCACGATAATCCGGTCGGCCATGGCAAGGGCTTCGACCTGATCGTGGGTGACGAAGATCATCGTGACGCCGCTTTCCTTTTGTACGCGCTGCAATTCGGTCCGCATTTCAAGGCGCAGACGGGCATCAAGGTTTGATAACGGTTCGTCAAGCAGCAGCACCTTGGGTTCCATCACCATCGAACGCGCCAGCGAGACGCGCTGCTGCTGGCCGCCGGAAAGCTCGGCGGGTTTGCGGGTAGCGAATTTGGACAGCCCAACAGTACGAAGACCTTCCTGAACCTTGCTGTCCAGTTCCTTGCCGCGAACACCCATCAGCTTCAGGCCAAAGGCCACGTTTTCATAAACGTTAAGGTGCGGGAACAGGGCATAGGACTGGAACACCAGCCCGACCGGTCGTTTGTTCGCAGGCGTGCGGGTGATGTCGACTTTATCAAGGATTATCTTGCCCGATGATGGTTCCATCAGTCCGGCAATTGCGCGCATGGTGGTGGTTTTACCGCAGCCTGACGGGCCAAGCAGGGCAACCAGTTCGCCCTTGCCGATATCAAGATCCATTTCCGGCACGGCAACGTTTTTGCCGTAAGATAGGGTCAGTTTTTCAAGACAGAGAAAGCGGGCATCAGACATAGCGGGAAAATCCTAGGAAACGTTCGGCCAGAAAGACAATGCCCAGCGACATGAAGGCAAGCAGCGCGGACAGGGCTGCGACCGACGGGTCATAGGTGATTTCCATATAGGCGAGCATGTCGATTGGAAGGGTTCGGACGCCGGGGCCTGACAAAAACAGGGAAACCGGCACCTGATTGAAGCTGGTGACAAAGCCCAGAACGAAGGCGGCGAGAATACCGCCGCGGATATTTGGCATCACCACGCGGAAAAAGGCACCAACCCGCGACGATCCCAAAAGTACCGCGGCTTCTTCAATGTCGGATCGTAAATTGTTCAGGCTGGCCGATACGACGCGCACGGCATAGGGTAAGATCAATGCGGTATGCGCAAGAAACAGCGCAAACAGAATCCCAAAATTAAAGGGTACGACGAAGTAACGCAGCAGAGCCAGACCGACAATAATGCCCGGCACAATGATCGGCGATGATACGATGGTGCGGATAGTTTCCGCACCGGGGACCTTGTAGCGCGATAGCGCGTAACTTGCCGGAATGCCAAGGATCAGGGCGGCAAGCGTGCCGCCGATGGCAAGAAACATCGAGATGCCGAAACTCGCACGGAAGCTTTCGACTTCGAAGACTTTCAGCACCCAGCGCAGGGACAGTCCCTGCGGCGGGAAGGCAAGCGTTTCGCCAGCCGACAGCGATGCCGCGATAATGATCAGGAACGGGCCAATCAGAAAGGCCAGCACCAGCAAAAGAATGATCGGGGAAAACAGCTTGTTGGTCATCGCTTGTTCCTCGCGGTGGCAAGGCGTTTGAGCAGAAGATTGGCTGCAAATGCCATGACGATCAGGATCAGGGCGATCACACTGGCCGATACGAAATCATTGGCAACTGTTACGCGCTGATAAAGCAGGGTTTCAAGCATCAGGACCTTGGAACCGCCCAGAATGGCCGGGGTGATATAGGCGGTCATTGATCCGGTAAAGACTAGCGTACCACCGATCACAAGGCCCTCTTTGGTCAGCGGCAGGATGACTTTGGTGAAAACCTGCAACCAGTTGGCGCCAAGAACACGAGCAGCCGGCACAGCATCGCGGGGCATGTTTTCAAGTGCGCTAATCAGTGAAATGATCATCAGCGGCAGGAACAGTTGCAGCAACCCGATGAAAACGGCGGTTTCGGTGAACAGGAAGCGGATCGGTTCATCTGATAGTCCGACGGCAACCAGTGCCTTGTTCACAAAGCCGGTCCGGCCAAGGATGACCAGCCAAGCATAGGTCCGCGCCACCGGCGAAATCATCAGCGGCAAGACGACAAGGCCGGTGATCCGGCCCTTGCCCTTCGGCGGTAGGTTCACGATTGCAAAGGCCGCAGCATAGCCGATCACGGCTGAAGCTGCCGTGACCAGTGCCGCAAGTTTAAGCGTGCGCAAAAAGACCGTCTGATTGAGCGACTGGGAGAAGAAATCGATATAGGCCTGTATCGTCCAGCTGTCGCCCGACCGAAAACCTTCGGACAGAAGAATCAGAACCGGGGCCAGAAAGACCACAGCGGCAAAGATCGCGGCAGGGAGGACCAGCGCAAAGGCTTCGGCCCGGTTCTGAAACATCTCGGCAACCTTGTCGTCGGTTAAAGTCAATAGGTGGCGGGAGCAAGGCCCGCCGGATCGGGGCAAATGGCGACATGCCCCGATCCGATAATGATCATGGTGGCGATTACTGGCCGACCTTGTTGTTCCATTCCGACAGCCATGTTTCCTGATTGTCGATGGCAACCTGTGACGGGATCAGATGCAGGTTGGCAACCGTGTCAGCCCCATAGGTCAGGTTTTCGGCAATCTCGTCGGAAACCTTGACGTCCTTGTTTGCCGGGCTGTCGACAAGGTTTTCGGCCAATGCTGTCTGGATTTCGGTCGAAAGCCAGAAATCCATGAATTCAAGTGCAAGATCGCGGTTCTTGCTGCCCTTGGTCAGGACCATGACATTCATGCCGCCGGACTGGCCTTCTTTCGGGGTTGCCCATTTGATTGGCAAATTCATTTTCGAGAAGCCGGACCATGCAAAACGTCCGATGGGTGCGGCCCAGATTTCTTCCTGCTGCATCAGTTGCACCAACTGGGATGAACGAACATAGAAGGTGACGATTTCGTCCTTCTTTTCGCCAACGGCTGCAATTGCGGTTTTCAGCGACGGGTCTTCATCGCCAAGTGCCTTGCCCAGCATATAAAGGGTCAGCGGACCCTGTGTCGTCGTGACGTTCGGAAGGGCAACATGATCCACCACGTCATCGGCCAGAAGGTCGGCCCAGCTTTCGACTGTCATCTTGTCAGAACGATAGGCAATCGAGCTGGCATAGAAGGTGTAGCCGACACTCATGCCATCACCATTCGGGTCTTTGGCAATGTCGTAAAGCTTGTCAAAGTTCGACAGCTTCGACGTATCGATCTTGTCGGTCAAACCGTCTTTGGCAGCCGCCAATGCATCGCGCATGGAAATAACCGCAAGGTCGATGACCGGATCGGCTTTGTTGGCTTCGATTTTGGCGAGACGTTCGACCGAGTTGCCGGTTTCGACAACCAGTTCGCAACCGCATTTTTCTTCGAACGGGTCGTACAGGAGTTCCTTGAATTCATCCTGAGCGAAACCATAGACCGAAATGGTCAGGGTCTTTTCCTGGGCCTTTGCCGCACTTACAGACAGCAAAAGGGCAGCAGAAGCCATAAGCAGTTTTTTCATCGGCATCACAGCGTTTCTCCGGTTGGGAAGGGTGCGTCAGGGGAAGCAGCCGGTCCGCTTGACGCGCGGACCATCAGTTCCATCGAAACCTTCGACGTATCGGCAGTGACGGTCTGTTTTGCCGCCTTGCCATTTTGAACGGTGGATTTGCCCTGTTCGATTTCACGGACAAGGGCGGCGATGGCCAGCTCGGCAATCCGGGCCATATCCATATGCACCGTGGTTAGCGAAGGGGTCACCACGGGGGAAAAAATCAGATCGTCAAAACCGGTTACGCTGACCTGCTGCGGGACCTTGATCCCGGCGGTCTGCAATTCGGTCAGAACGCGAAGGGCATGCAAATCCGAAACAGCGGCAATCGCCGTGACGCCGTTTTTAACGTGGTCAATCAGGCCAAGCGATGCCCGTTCGCCACTTTCGTGCATCAATGTTTCAAGCCAGATCGTCGTATGACGGGTATTGCGACCAAGGGCCGACTTCATGCCGCCGATGCGGTCATTCTGCACATTTGATGCCGGATCATGCCCGATCAGAAGAAAATTCTTATGCCCCAGATCGACCAGATGGCGCGCAACCTTCGCCCCGCCTTCCCAATGGTCCGCTGAAACAGTGTTGCCCGGTGTTGACGGGGTATCGACCATTGCGACAGGACATCCAACATCACCGATCCGTGTGCCACGACGCGGAATGACGACCAGACCGTCAACGCCACGTTCGATCAGGCGGCTGATGGCCTGTGTCTGGGTGGTGACCTTGCCACGTGAGTCCGCAATCAGAACCCCATATCCGACATTTGATGCCGCCGCTTCCATGGCCTGCGCAATTTGCGGGAACAGCGGATTGGAAATATCGGGAAGGACAAGCCCCAGAACGTTTGATCGACCGGTACGCAGTGCGCGACCCGCATTACTGGGAACATAACCAAGTTCGTCGGCCTTCTTGCGGATTTTATCGACCAGATCGGTCGATACCCGGCCTTTTCCCGACAGCGCGTTCGATACGGTTGCCGAAGACACGCCCAAGGCGTCGGCAATCATGCTCATATTCGGTCCGGAACGCGGTGAGGCCACTTAATACCCCCGTCAAACACCCAAAAGATGTGATCTGGCAACATTGATTAGTTGGTTAATCGATTAATCATACGCTACCGGACTCTTTTTAAAGAGTCGAGGCTAAATTTATACAATATCCGGGGGCGGGCCATGCTAGCGCAACGGCATAGATGCGAAGTCTTTGAAACAAGGCCCAAAACCTGGGCGCGGAAAATTTCCGGCCCGGACGTCGTCGGGATGCTTTTTAGAGGAGGGTTGCGGGGGAATTAAATGATGCCGATGGCAGCCCCGTCGCTGCGTGGATCATGGGCACCGTCAACATTGCCGTCAGGCGCGATCCGGATGATGCCGGCCTGTCCGGCAAGGGCACTTTGTGCCTCTATCTCGCGCAGGATGTGACCACGATTTTCCAGTTCGGCAAAGACGGTTGGCCCGGCGTCTGCCTCCAGTTTCAGGCGGTCACGCGAATCAGAAAACGTTTTCCCCAGAAGGAAACGAGGGCGGGAAAGTGCATCGGCCGGGGATAATCCGAAATCAATCAACCGGGTCAACAGCATGGCCAGTGTCTGGGGTTGCCCGTCGGCGCCCTGCGTTCCGTAAAGCAGGCAGGGTTTGCCGTTTCTCAACGCCAGTCCGGGGTTCAATGTATAAAATGGTCGTTTGCCTGGTTTAAGCTGGTTGGGATGACCGTCGATCGTGCTGAATGCCGCCCCGCGATTTTGCCAGACAATGCCGGTATCGCCTGCGACAACGCCACTGCCCCAATCGAAATAGGTGCTTTGCAACACACTGGCGCAATTCCCCTGTGCATCGGTTGCGGCAAGGAAAACCGTATCGCCGTGGCGGAATGGATAGGGCCATTCCATCGCGTGGTCTGTTGCAATATCCGCGGCATTTTTGTGCAGCATTTCAGCGCTTAGCATATCGCTGAAATCAAGGTTTGTACCGTCAGGATCACCAATCCGGTCGCGTTCAAGAAAAGCACGCTTGATCGCTTCGACTACCAGATGGAAATGATCCGGTTTGCTTTCGTCCCAATCTTTGATCCCCAATTCACGCAGGATGCCCATGGTCATCAATGTTGCCAACCCCTGCGTTGGTGCAGGCGGCGCAAACAGCGTGACATCCCCGTAGTCTAGTGAAATGGCATCCGCCGTCCGGGTGCGGGTCAATTCCAGATCGCGAGCCCGGAGAGGAGAGCCGACCTTGCCAAGCCCCTTGGTAATCCGGCCTGCCAGTTCGCCTTCGTAAAAATCACGTGCGCCATTTTGGGCAATCAGTTTCAGGCTTTCGGCAAGGTGCGGCTGAACGAAAGTTTGACCCGGTTTTGGCATCTGCCCGTTAGGGGCAAAGATATCGGCAAAGCCCGGCCAGTTGCGATAATCGTCTTTGCGGAAATCCAGCCAGAAACATTGTGACTTACTGACAGGAAAACCGTTTTCGGCCAGACCAATCGCCGGTTCGATCAGATCGGCAAGCTTGCGCGTGCCGCCCCAGTGACGTGCTGAATGATCAAGTGCGTGTTGCCAACTATCGACCGTGCAGGCGGTTGTCAGGGTCGATGCCGGACCACGCAGGGGAATAGGGACACCTGCATCGTATCTGGCATCAAGTGCGGCCTGTCCGATGCCAAGGAAAGATGAAACCTTGCCGGTTCTGTCGGCAACCATCCAGACGGCATCGCCGCCAATGCCGCAAAAATGCGGATATGTCACGGCGAGAACCGATGCGGTGGCCACAACAGCCTCTATTGCGGTGCCACCATCACGCAGGACCTGGGCGCCTGCTTCACTGGCGGCTATACTCGGGCTTGTGACCATCGCGCGATAGGGTGTGGAAATGTTGGCAGCACGCATATCGGCATCTTTCGTAATGGATGGTTGGGTCGGAAATGAACGATCAGATTGTGTGGATCGGCGGTGGCGCAATTGCATGCAATCGACTATACAGAGTTGCATCCATCATCATTGTTGCCGGGATCTTATGAAGGCTTCTGATAAAGCAAAGCATCGCAATGAACTGATCAGTTCGGCATTGCGATCCGCCATTCTTGAACGTGTTCTGCTGCCCGGTATGAAGCTGCCCGAAGATTCCCTTGGTGAACGGTTCGGCGTCAGCCGTACTTTGATCCGTCAGGCGCTTGAACGGCTTGCGGCCGAAGGGCTTGTGGAGCTCCGGCGTAATCGCGGGGCGATGGTTGCCAAGCCAAGCCTTGAAGAAGCCCGCGATATATTCGAGCTGCGCACCCAGATCGAGGACCTTGTGATCAGCCGCGTGATCAAGGAAATGACCCCGGAGAAGCTGGCGGAACTTGAAGCTCATCTTGCCAAAGAGATTGAGGCGGAACACGCGTCTGAACCGATTTCGATCCGGCTTGCGACCGAGTTTCATATCCTTCTGGCGAAGCTGGCCGGAAGCCCGGTTTTGCTGCGTTATGTCGAGGAAATCGGATATCGCTGCGGGCTGACATTGTCGCTTTATGCGCGACCGCATTCGACAGATTGCGGCATTCAGGAACACCGCCAGATTATTGATGCGCTTGCCCGCGGGGACGAGGAAAAGGCACGAGAATTGATGCGATCGCATCTGACGGCGGTTGCTGATCGGGCGCTGATCACGCGCAAGGAAGCGGGGCCGCTTGTGTATCTTGATGCGCTTGAACCCTATGCACGCAAAGTGCGTGACGGTCAGGAATAGACCGTCATACGGAGGTGCATCCGACCGTAAAAGCCGTGGCACCCGATCAGGCCCTTGTACCTTGACGGATCAGAATGCGTTCCGCACTTTCATTCCAGACATCCATTTTAACGATCTTGCCGTTACGAATGACAAAGCGGTCAACATAGCGGTTGCCTTCGAACGGTGTTCCATCCGGCCATTCGCCATATAGCGTGCCCACGCTGTAAACCACGGTTTCGTTTTTGCCCGGTGCAACGTCGAATTGTCCGAACTTCTTTTTCACCCATTTATAGCGTGCCGCGTTAAAGGCGGTCGTACCCGACGGATGGTCGTATTTGGCACCATCGGTAAAGGTGATGACGACATCGTCCGACATATAGGTCGCGGCCTTTTCCGGATCGGGCTTCATCGATGCGTTCAGAAAATCGCGCACAATCTGAGCGTCAGAGGACAATATTTCCGGGCTGTCCGGGGCGAGCGTGTCGGTCATCGGGTATCCTTGTTTCATGCAATTGATTTGTGATCAGCATAATACGAAGGCAGATTTTTTGCATGCACTAATTTTATGCAATAATTGCATGCAATTTGCGTATACATGAGGCAATCCAAGTTGAAACTCTGATGTGAAATGATCTAAGTCATTGGATTAAATCAATTTTGATTCTTGGCATGTGGTTTGCTGCACTGCGAAGGCCAGAAGGCACTTCAAAATAATCAGGGAGTCTCACATGTCTGCTTATTCGCCTATCCCGAAACTGACACGGCGTGCCGCGCTTTTGGGGGCTGCTGCTGTGCTGATGCTTACCAGTGCATTGCCGGTCACTGCCGTACGTGCCGAGGATACCGTGAAGCTTGGTCTTGTCGCAGCCCTGAGTGGCCAGTCGGCCAAGTCGGGTGAGGCCATCACGCGTGGCATTACCCTTGCGATCGACAAGATCAATGCCGAGGGTGGGGTCCTTGGCAAGCCGCTGGAACTTGTATCGCGCGATGATGAAAGCAACCCGGGCAAGGGTCTTGTCGCGGCCCGTGAACTGGCACAGCGCGAGGGGGTTGCTGCCCTGATCGGTGGTCTTGATACGCCTGTATCTCTCGCCATCGTGCCGTTTGCCAACCAGCAGAAAATTCCATTCGTCGGCCCATGGGCCGCCGGTACGCCGATCACCAAAAACGGTGCAGAGAAAAACTATGTTTTCCGTGTTTCTGCCGTGGATGAATATGTCGACGAAGCGATCACGGAATATCTGGTCAAGAAATACGGTGCCAAAAAGCCGGGCATGATCCTGATCAACAACCCGTGGGGGGAGTCCAACGAGAAGGGGCTTCTAAAGGCGCTCGAAAAACGCAGCATGCCCAACGCCGGGATTGAAAAGTTTGAATCAAACGATGTTGATGTTGTCCCGCAGTTAACACGCCTTAAGGAAAACGGGGCAGATTCCCTGTTCGTGGTTGCCAACGTGGCACCGACCGCACAGGTCGTTAAATCGCTTGATCGCATGGGTTGGGATGTTCCGATTTCATCGCATTGGGGACCTGCTGGTGGTCGCTTTACCGAGCTTGCCGGTGCCAGTGGCGAAAAGGTTCATTTCATCCAGACCTATCTCTTTACCGATGCCTCAAGCCCGATGTTTGTGAAGCTTCAGGAAAAATTCCCGGAAATCAAAACGCTTGCAGACGTTACCCCGGCAACCGGTATTGCAAATGCCTATGACGTGACCCTTTTGATTGCCGCAGCCATCGAAAAGGCCGGCTCGACCGAGGGCCCTGCTGTTCGGCAGGCAATGTACGAGATTAGCGGGATCGAAGGCATGATCAAGACCTATGACAAGCCTTTCACCCCGGATGATCAGGATGCGCTTGGTCCGGAAGATTACACCTTCGCGAAGTTTGTCGAAGGCGAGATCATTCCGATCACTGACTGATCCCGATTTTCCCTGCGGCCCTGCCTTACCTGTTGCGGCCGCAGGGAAACCGCCAGCCATTTTGCTGCGGTTTCGTGCAAAGGATAATTTGCAATGACATTATTAATGGCCGCCCTGATTACCGGCATCGGTTTGGGCAGCATGTATGGCCTGATCGCGCTTGGCTTTCAGATCACGTATTCTGTTTCATCCAAAGTCAATTTTGCCCAGGGTAGCATGGTCATGCTTGGGGCTGTTTTGGGTTTTGTTTTCTGTCAGCAATATGGAATGCCGGTGATTTTGGGTTATCCGCTGGCAATTCTGTGCTGTGGCGTGATGGGGGTTCTTGTTGAATTTTTCCTTGTCCGTCCGTTTGCGGTTCGCAATTCCGAAGCGTGGCTGATGGCAACCGTGGCAGGCGGCATTTTGCTTGATAACGCGGTGCTGTTTACCTTCGGAAATGAACCCCGGACCTTGCCATCGGTTCTTGTGGAAGACAGCTGGAATATTCTTGGCACCGGGGTTTATCCGCAACAAATCCTGATCCCGATTGCAGCAATTGGTGTCGCATTGGGATTGCATGCGTTGTTTCGTCATACCCGCCAGGGCCGGGCGTTGCTGGCCGTTGTGCAAAACCAGACAGCGGCGAAGCTTATGGGGATCAACACCACGGTCATGGTGACCGGATCCTTTGCCATATCATCAATGCTGGCCGGATGTGCCGGACTTTTGATCGCACCGCTTTTTTCCGTGCATTCCGACATGGGAACACTGTTTGGCCTAAAGGCTTTTGCGGTTGCCATTCTGGGCGGCATGACATCGGCTTATAGCGTCATGCTGGCCGGGTTCATCTATGGGATGGTCGAGGCCGCTGTGACCACCTATCTCGGTTCGTCCTATACCTTCATCGTTGTCTTTGCACTGGTGATCGCGGTTCTGACGATCAAGCCAAGCGGCCTGTTTGGCCGTGCTGCCATCAAGAAGGTGTAGGGATGAAGCTGTCCTTGAAATTCAAAAATCCGATCCCGAAACTGAACAAACCGGTCGCACTCGACAGCGTCATTGTCGCGGCGATGGTCGGGGGGCTTATCGCCGTATTGTTCACTGGTGGCTATACGCAGTTCATTATCGGGCTGGTGGCGATGACCGTCATTCTGACGGTGGGCCTGAACGTGCTTTATGGTCTGACCGGGCTGGTCTCGCTGGGGCAGGTTGGCTTCTTTGCCATCGGGGCCTATGCCAGTGCGATCCTGACGCTTGCCGGGCTTAACTTCTGGGTCAGTTTGCTGGCGGCCACCATCATTGCCGGGATTGCCGGATGTTTATTGGCGATTTCGGCCGTGCGGATGGCGGGACCGTTTCTGGCAATGGTCACTATCGCCTTTGCCTTTATCGTTGAACATGGCGCGATTGAATGGCGTGACCTGACCGGCGGGCAAAACGGTTTGATGGGTTTTCCGATGCCACAGATCGGATCATATGTCTTTTCCGAACGTGATCTGGTGATGTTATGTGTCGTTCTGGGCGGGGTTGCTCTTCTGGCATTCCGGCGTCTGGCTGTTAGTGGCTGGGGCATGGCGATGACCAGCATGCGGGATGCGGAAATCGCCGCAAGTTCGCTTGGTTATAACGCGTTTGTGGTCAAGGCATCCGGCTTTGCCATTGCGGCCGCAATGGCCGGATTAGCGGGGGCGTTGTTTGCGCCGCTGATGATGTTTATCGCACCGTCAAACTTCCCGCTCAGCCAATCCATTCTGTATCTGTTCGCAGTTATTCTG
>CBIHMD010000018.1:0-14622 GCA_966210655.1 uncultured Thalassospira sp. | reverse complement strand
GGCTGGGCATGCTGCTGCATCAGGCACGGCCGGGTTTCCATCGCTGGTTCGGGATTGATCCGGAAGTTACGTCAGAGCTTCGAGAATTCGTTCTTTCTCCAGACTAATCCAAATTAAGATCACAGGACACTATTTATTATGGTGATTTTGGGACTGACCGGGTCCATCGGCATGGGTAAATCGACCGCGGCGGGGATGTTTCGCTATTTCGGTGTACCGGTTCATGATGCCGATGCCAGCGTCCATCGTTTGATGGCGCCGACTGGGGAGGGGTTTGATCCGATCATCTCGGCTTTCCCGGATGTGCTCAAAGATGGCAAAATCGACCGGCAAGTCCTGGGGGCAAAGGTCTTTGCCGACCCGGTCGCCATGAGGCGCCTTGAAGCGATTCTGCATCCATTGGTCCGGACCCATGAAAACCGGTTCCTCAAACATCATCGACTAGCAGGAAGATTATTGGTTGTGCTTGATATCCCGCTTCTGTTTGAAACAGCGGGTGAAAAACGTTGTGATCACGTTGCAGTAGTATCTGCGCCCGAATTCATTCAACGCCAACGTGTTTTGGCGCGAGTGGGGATGACGGATGCTAAATTTTCCGCCATTCTTGGCAAACAGATGCCGGATCGGGAAAAACGCCGCAAAGCCGATTTTATTATCCCGACGGGCTTGGGTCGGGCGGTAACTTTCGCTACGATACGGACCATCGTTGACCAACTGGAAAATCGGACCTGACATGCGTGAAATTGTCCTCGATACGGAAACCACCGGCCTTGATCCCTATGCTGACCATCGCCTTGTGGAAATCGGGTGTATCGAGCTTTTCAATCACATGCCGACCGGACGGCAATATCACCAATATCTCAATCCGCAACGCCCGTTGCCCAAAGAGGCTTTTGACATTCATGGCCTTGGCGACGATTTCCTCAAAGATCAGCCGGTCTTTGCCGAGGTGGTTGATGATTTTCTCGAATTTATCGGTGATGATTCACATCTTGTGATCCATAACGCCGCGTTCGATATGAAGTTTCTGAATGCGGAACTTGAATGGTTGAGCAAGCCGAAAATCGTCATGGACCGAGCGATTGATACTGTGCAGATGGCACGCAAAAAATTCCCCGGTTCCCCGGTTAGCCTTGATGCACTGTGTCGTCGTTTCAAGATCGACAACTCGAACCGTACCCTGCACGGGGCACTTCTTGACTCAGATTTGCTTGCACTGGTTTATCTTGAACTGCTGGGTGGGCGACAGCACGGCCTGTTGCTTGATCCTAAAACCGCAGCTGCAAGCAAAGAAGTCAGGAGTAAAGATATTCCGCGCGTGGTCGGTCCAAAGGAAACCCGTCTCGAACCACGACCACAGGTCATCAGCAACGAAGAGCTTGCTGCCCATAACGCCTATATTGAGAAAAAACTCAAAGACGCCTTATGGTTAAAAGAGGTTTGATGTGGTCGGCATATTTTCCCGATATGCTGTAACGTCCAGACTTCATATTTCATACCGGAATATCCGGCTTTCCTTGTTCGGACGGGTTGCTGTCCTGATATTGCTGTCCGGCATGTTCCTGTTCGATACAGGGGCGGGAAGGGCGCAGGAATCAGGTGATTCTTCGGGTAGTTCTCTTGATAAAATCTTGCCCTATACCATTCACCAGTCCGGAGATGGATCGGAATCCATTCGCCCGGAACCCGGTTATTTTGACGACCTTGTCACCGCACTGTTTGAAGATGTCCAACTGCCTTATGTCGTGGCACAGCAAACCCCGTGGAAACGGATCATGGAACAGGCCACCCAGGGGGACCGGCATGTGATTTATCCGACAACCCGGACCGCAGACCGCGAAGACAGCTTCAAATGGGTCGGCCCGGTCAGCCGGACGATCTGGAACCTGTATGGTTATGCCGATGCCAAATGGCATAATATGGTGTTTGACGATATCCTGATTTCGGCCCGTATAGGGGTTTTGCTGGGATCGGCGCGTGAAACCTATTTGCGCCAACGTGGCGGGCAGCAACTGGTGCTGATTCCACGCGAAGATTTGCTGCTGCCGATGCTGCAGGCCGGTCGCGTCGATTTAATCGCGATTGGTGGCTCGGTCTTGCGCCATTATCGCGACATCGTCGATCCAAGCGCGCAGCAACGCGATATCGACGGGGTGTTACCCTATCGAAGCTGCTACCTTTATCTGGCGATCAGCGGCGATGCTCCGGACAAAGATATCCAGAACCTGCAAAAATCACTCGATAAGAGTAAACAAAGTGGACAATTTGTCTATTTTCGCAAAAAGCATGGCCTGTCTAGCAATGTCGACAGCCCCTTTTTGCATGCGATGCTAAATCTCGACAATAACGGTGTTGGCTGCATTGATCTTTTCGGACGGGATGACTGACCGGGCCTGTTTGTGAACCGGCGCACTTGTTGCGATCATCAAGTTCTGGCTAAAAAGGTCGCACGTTCCTTGATCGATATGTTTACCGATGAACCTGCCATGCTGGATCGGGTCAATGCTCTGTCGGTCAAGACTCATGAACTGTTGTTCTTGCGGACATGACGTCCGATGCGGCACCGATTGCCGGTAAGGAAGAGGAATAACGGCCATGAGTGTTTCAACATCCCCGAAATTCAAGGAAAATGCACACGACGCGCTGCGTGATGAAAGTTTGCAACGGTCATGTTCATTGGTGCGCCGATGCTGCCGAGGCGCGTGAAACCGTCCTTCCCATCAGCCTCATGATCAGCAGGTGGCCCTGTTTGAACAGATGGTGTTTTAACGTCAATGCCGCGGTCGGCCATGTCGCAAGCCCGGAAATATCCCGCGCGAAGTCGCGCGTTTTCTTGCCGAATACAGCCGAAACCCTCTATACGCTGAACATGCTTCCCGACACCCATATCGCGGTTTTAAAAGCCAGAGATATCGTCGGAACTTACGAAGAAGTATGGGCGCGGTTGCGCGAACGGGAAGGAAACGGCAATATGCCGCGAACATTCCTTTGGGTGACGGGCCCGTTGCGAACAGGCGATATCGAACAGACGATACAGCTGGGTGCGCACGGACCGCGCCGTTTGCATATCGTTCTGGTGGATGACTCAAAAGAAAACGCAAAAAAGACGGCGCTCTGTCAGCGACGAAGAAAAGGCCCTGTGGGAGGTCTTCACGCGTGACGTCAAACCCCTGCGTTCCAAACAACGCAAGGGGAACGATGCCGTGTTTGAACTTGATGACGATCATCCCAAAAGCGAGACGGCGATGCCGTTACCTGACGATCTGCAGGGCGAAATCAACAAGGCAGAAGAAGTTCGGGCTGCGCGCAATCTGCCATCGGCACGTAATGCCGACCGCGGGCCGCAGATCAAAAACCGTGCATTGGCCGAACTTGAACCCGGTGTTACCGATAATATTGATAAATCGACGGCCAAAAAGTTCCAGAAAGGCCAGATGTCAATCGATGGGCGTATCGATTTGCACGGCATGACCCAGGATGTCGCCCATCATGCGCTGAACGCGTTTATCGAAGACAGCTGGCGTGTCGGAAAACGTTGTGTTCTGGTAATTACCGGCAAGGGATCGCGCGCCGATGAATATGGCCGCACCGGTCTTTTGCGACAACGCACCCCGCAATGGCTAAGCGCGCCGCGCTTGCGTACCCGTATTCTTGCCATCAGCGAAGCCCGTATTCAGCACGGCGGATCGGGTGCTTTTTATGTTCTGCTGAAACGGAGACGCCCGTGACACCCTTTGGCAATCGTATTCGCGAATTACGGGCGCGGCACAATGTCACCCTGACAGATATGGCAAACGCCTTGCAGCTCTCGCCAGCTTATCTTTCTGCCCTTGAACATGGTCATCGTGGTCGGCCAAGCCCTGGACTGGTGCAGCAGATTTGCGGTTATTTCAATTTGGTCTGGGATGAAGTTGACGAAATCAAGCGTCTGGCACAGCTTTCCCATCCCAAGGTTACGGTGGATACCGCCGGACTTGAACCCTCGGCAACCGAACTGGCCAATCTCCTGTCTGAAAGGATCGCCGGTTTAAGCGATGATCAGCTTGCCCGTATGCTGGCTATTGTTAGCGAACGTGTCGGTTGACCATACATTAGTTCGCCGGGCGGTTGAAAAATATCCTGCCCTGGTTCGGGCTGGGCAGGCGGACCCGCATGGCAGTTCTGCAACAGATGAAGATGATATTGCCTTAATGGTGTGAAACACGGTTTGACTATTGTTTCAATCGGCGTTATCAGTCTGTGGTGTTTCACACCTGAAACATGAAACAGTCCTGCCTGCTTCACAACTACAAGGTTACGACCGGTCCGCAGCCACTCTGATCTGCCTGACTGTCAACCGCATTCCTCTCTTTATATCTCCTCCTTTCAATCATCGCCCTTCCCGGCAATCACAAGATCATTAAACGCACATATGCATCTTCAGGAACTCAAAAAGAAATCCCCGACGGAGCTTCTTGCCCTGTCCGAGGAACTCGAAATCGAAAACGCCAGCACGCTCCGTAAACAGGAGCTGATGTTTGCCATTCTCAAACAGTTGGCTGAAAACGATCACGCCATTTTCGGCGAAGGCGTGTTGGAGGTTCTGCCGGACGGCTTTGGCTTCCTGCGTAGCCCCGAGGCAAACTACCTTGCCGGTCCGGACGATATCTATGTCTCGCCGAGCCAGGTGCGCCGCTTTGGTTTGCGCACGGGTGACACGGTTGAAGGCCAGATTCGTTCCCCCAAGGAAGGCGAGCGTTATTTCGCGCTGCTCAAGGTCGACAAAGTCAACTTTGATGCACCCGAAAAAGTTCGCCATCGCATCAATTTCGATAACCTGACCCCGCTTTACCCGGACGAGCCGCTCAAGATGGAGCGTCACCTCGACCAGGAAGGCAACAAGGACATCACCAACCGCGTAATCGAACTTGTTTCGCCGCTTGGTAAAGGTCAGCGTGCCCTGATCGTCGCACCGCCGCGCACCGGTAAAACCGTGATGCTGCAGAACATTGCGCATGCGATCGAGGAAAACCACCCGGAAGCCTATCTGATCGTTCTTCTGATCGATGAACGTCCGGAAGAAGTGACCGACATGGATCGCTCGGTAAAAGGCGAGGTCATCAGTTCGACCTTCGACGAACCGGCACAGCGTCACGTTCAGGTTACTGAAATGGTTCTGGAAAAGGCAAAACGCTTGGTCGAGCACAAGCATGATGTCGTCATCCTGCTGGACTCGATCACCCGTCTTGCACGTGCTTACAACACCGTCGTTCCGAGCTCCGGCAAGGTTCTGACCGGTGGTGTCGATGCCAACGCCCTGCAACGCCCGAAACGTTTCTTCGGTGCTGCACGTAACATCGAAGAAGGCGGCTCGCTGACCATCATCGCAACCGCGCTGATCGATACCGGCTCGCGCATGGACGAGGTCATCTTTGAAGAATTCAAAGGGACCGGTAACTCCGAGCTTATTCTGGATCGCAAACTGTCTGACAAGCGTATCTTCCCGGCGATCGATATCCTTAAATCGGGTACCCGTAAGGAAGAACTGCTGGTCGAAAAAAGCGCGCTTTCCAAAATGTGGGTTCTGCGCCGTATCCTCAACCCGATGGGTCCGCAGGACGCGATGGAATTCCTGCTTGGCAAGCTCAAATCGACCAAAAACAACGACGATTTCTTCGATTCAATGAATGGCTGATCGCCGTTCGATCCTGTAATCGACCGGTCATGAAAACCCCCGGCAATCTGTCGGGGGTTTTCATTTACCGGCAAGAGGCATCCGACAGGTTTATGAGTGCGGCAGACCACTGTGATCTACTTCGCTTGAACAGGGGCAGAAGCCTGCCTACATAGCGCAGAACAGCAATAACATATTGTTCTGCAATGAAAATTACCCTGCCTTCCACACCAGTGCGCACAAGTCGCCTGTCGCTTCGTCCCTTTAAGGCGTGCGATTTTGACCAATATGCGGCCTATCATTTCCTGCCATCGGTCTATCGATATCTTTATGCAACGCCACCGGTGGGAAATGTGCTGACAGACCAGTTTTCCGTTGTTCTGACCGCGCCCTTCGATGCCGAAGGTGATGTGTTTCGCTTGGCGGTAACCCGGCGTGATGATGGTGTAGTTTTGGGCGAGGTGCTTTTGAAGCTCGCCAGCATTTCAGCCCTTCAGGCCGAAGTTGGCTATATCTTCAATCCGGAATTTGAAGGCCATGGCTATGCGACCGAGGCCGTATCGGCGATGATTGATCTTGGCTTCGATCATTTCGGTTTTCACCGGATTTTTGCCCGGCTTGATACCCAAAATATTGAATCGGTCGGTATTGTGGAACGGCTTGGTCTGCGCTGCGAAGCCCACCTGATCGAAAATGACCGGTTCAACGGCGTTTGGGGTGATGAATATATCTATGCAGTGCGGGCCGCTGAATGGCAGGGACGTGATCGTAACCGGGCCTGATCGGCAACCTCATGGAATGTTTCATGTGAAACACTTCGTTATTCAGTTCATCGCCAATGTCAGTTCGGCGCTATGGCCGTCAAGCTTCTGCCGGACCATTTTGCTATTGCCTGGTTCGACCTGCAGCTTTCCATTACCAAGATGAAGTCCGATATGATGAACCCCGTATCGCAGGGTGATGGTCAGCTCGTCAGCGGCAACAATTTCGCATTCGGTTTGGCTGTTGGCTGCCAGATGATGGGGCGGGGCGGATTTCCAGCCGGCCTGCGGTGCCAGACTGGTCAGATGCAGGGGTTCGGTGCCGGTATTTTGCAGGGTCAGCTTAAGGTTCATTTCCCCGGGCATGTCTCGCTCACCTCCTTGATTTTGACTCTTTCCTGTATGTAGGGCACATATTTTTGATGTCGATAACCATCAATGCTTGCAGTGTCCGCAATCACATGTGACTCTGGCGCTGTTCTCCCACTACGTTTTCAAGGCTGATGCAGCTTCTACTGAAATCCGTCGATTTTGCCGCCCGCGCGCATCGTGATCAGCGCCGCAAGGGCCCGGCCAATGAACCATATATCAATCATCCGATCGAGGTTTCGCGCCTGATCGTCGAATGCGAACCAGACACGGACGAATGTGTGCTCTGTGCCGCGGTTCTGCATGACGTGATTGAGGATTGCGGCGCGACCCGCGATGAAATTTCCGCCTGTTTCAACGAAATGATCGCGGATATCGTTCTTGAGGTCAGCGACGACAAAGGCCTGCCGCGCGATGATCGCAAAGCTCGCCAGATCGAAACCGCCCCGCATTTAAGCGACGGTGCAAAACTGGTTCGTCTGGCTGACAAGGTCGCCAATGTCGGTGCGATGCTGACCGATACGCCAGTCGGTTGGGACCGCGATCAGATCCTGCGCTATGTCGATTGGGCCGAGGCCGTGATTGCGCCTTGCCGCATTGCCAGCCTTGGTCTCTCGGACCGTTTCGATGCCATCGCACGCGACGTTCGCGCTTGGCACACTGAAGAAGAGGCAGGGGTTTAACCCTGCCTCTGGCTGTTAACCGTCATTCTCGCGACGGCGGGAATCCATGTTTTTCAACAAAATGCTGTCTTATGGCTTCAAAATCACCGAACCGGTGGTTTTGCGACCTTCAAGGTCGTTATGGGCCTGTTTGGCGTCCGCAAGGGCATATTTCGCACCGACATCGATCTTTACCACACCCGATTTCAGGACATCGAACAACTCGTTCGCAGTTGCCAGAAGCTCTTCGCGAGTGGCAGTATACTGGAAGACGCTCGGTCGGGTCAGGAAATAGGCACCCGGTGCGAGTGCTTTAAGCGGGACGGGCGGAACAGCCCCGGATGACTGGCCGAAACTGACCATCATGCCAAGCCGTTTCAGGCAATCAAGCGAGTCATCAAAGGTATCCTTGCCGACTGAATCATAAACAACTTCAACGCCTTGGCCATTGGTGATCTCTTTGACACGCTCGGATACCTTTTCCTCGCGATAGAGGATCGGATAATCGCATCCCTTGGATTTGGCGATGTCGGCCTTTTCCTTCGATCCGACTGTGCCGATCACGGTGGCACCCAGATGTTTGGCCCACTGGCAAACAATCTGTCCAACCCCGCCTGCAGCCGCATGGATCAGGATCGTGTCGCCTTTTTTGACGTGATAGGTTCGGCGCAGCAGATATTGTGCGGTCATGCCTTGCAACATGGCGGCTGCTGCCAAATCAAAGCTGATTCCGTCGGGGATTTTAACCAAACCCTTGGCTGGCATTACTCGTGCCTCGGCATAGGCACCAAGTGGCTGGGCGGCATAGGCAACCCGATCACCAACTGCAAGGTCGGTCACGCCGTCACCTACTGCCTCAATCACGCCTGAACCTTCAAGCCCAAGGCCTGAGGGCAGGGACGGGGCCGGATAAACCCCGGCACGAAAATAGATATCGATATAGTTCAGCCCGACGGCTTCCTGCCGCAGGCGAACTTCGCCTACACCTGGTTTACCCAGCTCGACATCTTCAAAGCGCAGCACGTCGCTGCCGCCAGTTTCATAAAATCGGAAAGCTTTGGTCATCTGTGACCTCCCGTTAAGGCGCTGTTTTCGGCGCTTGTCTGATCAATGGACCAAGTCTATTTCAGAAAACGGCATTTTGCTATCCGGCAGGTTTGGTTTTGCCCGTTCCGACGGATGTTAAAAGGTGGTATTTCACCTGATGGAATGCCAGACAAAATTGGTTGATGGCTGTTTGTTCAGAAGAGATTGCCCTGATCGCTCGGAATAACCAGATCGACGCCTTCGATTTTCAAAAGCGCGCGTTTGGTTTCAAGCCCACCGTCACCGGAATAACCGCCCGGTTTGCCGCCGCTCGCCAGAACGCGGTGGCATGGAATGATGATCGGGATCGGATTAAGCCCGCAGGCTGTGCCAACCGCCTGATAGGCCGTTGGTGCCCCGGCTGCAATCGCCAGATCCTTATAGGTCGCGGTTTTACCCAGCGGGATTTTACACATCGCCTCCCACACGGCCTTGTGGAAATCGGTGCCATCAGGGGCCAGCGGCAGGTCAAAGGTATCGAGCTTGCCGGTGAAATAGGCGTTAAGCTGCGCCTTCGCTTCGTTCAGGACGGGGCTGGGTTCCATATCCTCGACAAAGCCCCAATCTACGGCGACGATCTGATCGTCGAATTCGAAGATCGTAATCGCCCCGACCGGGCTGTTCATCGAAATCTGGGGCATGGCCGAAATCCTGTGGTTCGCGGGGCAAAAAGCAGAATAAAGTTACTGGACGCGAACGCCGCGGGCGCGAGAGGCCAACAATCCAATATGTTTCACGTGAAACATATGAGTTGAGCAGGCATCACATCACCGTTCTATCTTATGCCGCCTTGTTCGGCAGGTCGGCAAGCAGTTTGGCAAGGTCCGCGGCATTGGTTACCGGGGCCGAACAGACCGGCCCCTGACAGACATAGGCGGTCTCGTGGCCGTCAATCGCAGTTTTGCCTTTGGCAGGATGCTGGTCGGGCAGGGCATCGGTATCGGCCAGAATGGTGATTGCCCGGTGCGGTAGATAGGCGGCAAAGATGGCGCGCCGCATTTCCATGTAAATCTGGCTGCGTTCCTTGGCCACCAACACGATCTGAAGCGGATTTTGCAACATTTCGGCGGCCAGAAGCAGTCCTGGCATATTGGGGAATTGTTCACCCATCCGTCCGGCAAAGGCGGCAATGGCGATTTCCGCCCGGTCGCGGTATTTTGTATCGCCAGTCAAGGCATAAAGCCGGGCCAGATTTTGCGCCATCACCGAATTGCCAGCCGGAACCGCATTGTCCATATATGGTTTCTGTCTAACCACCAGATCATCTGCATCTGAGGCCGACTGGAAATAACCGCCCTTGGCATCGGCAAACAATTCTTCGACCTTTTCGCACCATTCGGTGGCTTCGCGAAGATAGCTATCCTCGCCAAAGCATTCATAAAGCCGAAGAGCTGTCCGGATCATATGGGCGTAATCTTCAAGCATTCCGGCATGTTGTGCCCTGCCATTGCGATAGCTGTGCAGGAAGCGACGATCATCCTTATCGCCGGTCATCAGGCTGTTGATCACGAAATTATAGGCAAGTTTGGCGTAATCAAGCCAGTCGGCGCGTTTGAATACCATCGCAGCCTCAGCCAGGGCGGCGATGGTCATTGCGTTCCAGTCGGTCAGCGCCTTGTCATCCCAACCTGGCCAGACGCGCTTGTTACGCACAGCCAAAAGCTTTTCCCGCATTTCGGTAAGCTTCTTTTCGGTTGTGGAATCCGATAGCCCAAGTCCGGACTGTGTGCGGTTCAGGATGTTTTGATGTTCCCAGTTGCCCGTCCGGCTGACGTCATAAACCTGTTTGAACAGGGCGGCATCGTCGCCAAGAATCTTGTCAATTTCGTCTTTATCCCAGACATAGAATTTGCCTTCGACCCCTTCGCTGTCGGCATCAAGGCTGGCAGCAAAAGCTCCGCCGGGGATGCGCATATCGCGCAGAATCCAGTCAATGGTTTCGGCAACACGGGTTTCATAAAGCCGATTGCCGGTTTCGCGCCAGACATCGCACATAAGGTCAATCAACTGCGCATTGTCATACAGCATCTTTTCGAAATGCGGCACCAGCCACTGATCATCAACCGCATAGCGAGCAAAACCGCCGCCAATATGGTCGTAAATTCCGCCCTGACACATACGATCAAGGCTGTGGCGGACAATACGTTTAAGCTCCGCATCATTGGTGCGAACACCCGTACGCCAAAGAAGAGCTAAAAGACTTGGTTGCGGGAATTTCGGCGCGCCATTGGTGCCGCCATTTTCCCCGTCCATGATCTGCAAACTGCCATGCCCACACTGATCAATCATCGCAAGCGACGGCACCGAGCCGGTGGCGCCGCTATTCATTTTAAGCAGCGCCTGACCGATTTGCGTGACGTTATGGCGGATATTCTCTGGCTGTTCGGAATAGATTTCAGCAACAGATTTCAGAACATCACCAAATCCCGGCCGGCCATAGCGTGCTTCCTTGGGGAAATAGGTTCCACCCCAGAAAGGTTCGCCATCCGGTGTCAGGAACATGGTCAATGGCCATCCGCCCTGCTGGCCGAGCAAGGCCAGCGCATTTTGATAGACGCTATCAAGGTCGGGGCGTTCTTCGCGGTCGAGCTTGATATTGACGAACAGTTCGTTCATCAGGGCTGCGATGCCATCATCCTCGAAACTTTCATGCGCCATGACATGGCACCAGTGACACGCCGCATAACCGACCGACAGCAGAACCGGTTTGTTTGCTGCCTTGGCGGCGGCCAGAACTTCGGCACTCCAGGGTTGCCAATGCACTGGATTGTCACGGTGCTGCAAAAGATAGGGGCTGGTTTCCGAACCGAGATTGTTCTGCGCGAGTTTCATGGCATCGTATCCTGTTCCCGACCGGTTTTCCTGTGCAGGTGGCGGGCTTTTTATGGTTTGTGGGAAGGGCGGTGTTCCCATTTCTCATCTTCTATGGATGTAAGGGTAAAGACCCTGAATGGAAAGGCAAGGGGGGCAAATGGATGGGAACGGCAAAATATTGCGATTTTATCGGCTTTTAACTGATTGGAAGCGGTATGGAGGCGATAGTGATTGAGAACTGCGCAGGGGCGTCCATAATAGGCGTAACAAAAACCATAAGATCAAACCGAGGAGATCAGGGCGATGAAAGTTTCCGTGGATATCGATTGCACACCGGAAGAACTGCGCACTTTTTTCGGCCTGCCCGATGTGCAGCCCATGCAGCAGGCCTTGATGAAAGATATTGAGGACCGGATGAAAGCCAATCTTGCGGCGATGGATCCTGAAACGATGCTCAATACCTGGCTGCCGCAGGGCATGCAGAACTGGGAGCAGCTTCAGAAAGCCTTCTGGAGCCAGTTTAATGCCGCCGGTAATGCCACTGGTAAAAATGCCAAGGACTGATCAGCTTGACGACAGAAGCACATTTTTATCAGGCGCATGTTTTTGTGTGCCAGAATGAACGCCCTGCGGGGCACGAACGCGGATGCTGCAATTCCAAAGGCGCGACGAAACTCCGCAACTACATGAAAATCCGTGCCAAGGAACTTGGCCTGCCGATGATCCGGATCAATACCGCCGGATGCCTTGATCGATGCGAATTAGGCCCGGTGATGGTGATTTATCCCGAAGGGACTTGGTATCGTTACGAGACAATGGAGGATGTCGATGCCATCCTCAACGATCATCTCGTCGGTGGGAAGGTGGTTGAACGGCTGCGGTTGAGCCCGGATCAATAACTCTGGCAGGTGGGTGTGATGCTCGCCATCCTCCAATAGAATGATCACTCCAAGCGGCTCCAACAGGGGCCGTTTTGTGTTTTCTGAGAGCAAGGGCGGAAGGTGGTGATATAGCCGCTTTTACTTCTTTTGCGGCCTTAAAGCGCTGTTTGCAATTGCAGCTATATGTTGACCTGTGTCCGATGGTGAACGATATGGACAGCCAGCAACATTTTCCTTCAGATTGGCGGACGGATTAGGCAGGACGGATGACGAGTAACGCGACCCACAATGGAACCCCGATCCAAGGGGGCCAGACAGATACCATCTTTGCCCTTTCCAGCGGCGCCGGACGGGCCGGGGTGGCGGTAATCCGGTTATCCGGGCCAATGGCAGGGCCGACGCTCTGTACGCTTCTGGGGCGCGATAACCTGCCAAAGGCGCGCCATGCGATCTATGCGCCGATCCGTGATCCGAAAACGGATGAGCGGCTTGACGATGCGGTGGCGATCTATTTCGCCGGACCGGCCAGCTTTACCGGCGAGGATGTCGTCGAACTTCATACCCATGGCGGGCGTGCAGTAATTGATGGTGTTCTGGAATGTCTGACCGCACAGCCCGGTCTGCGCATTGCCGAACCAGGCGAATATACCAATCGAGCCTTTGAAAACGCCACGATGGATCTGACTGCGGCCGAAGGCATTGCCGATCTGATTGACGCTGAAACCGCTGCCCAGCGCAGGCAGGCCGTGCGCCAGATGGCGGGAGAATTAGGAGCGCTTTATGAAGACTGGCGCGCGCGTTTGATGAAGGCATTGGCCTATATTGAGGCCGATATTGATTTCCCCGACGAGGATTTGCCGGGCGGCATTGTACCAGTAGTGCGCGGTGATCTGGCATCGGTTTACGGCGAAATGACCAAGCATTTGGCTGATAATCGCCGCGGTGAACGGCTGCGCGAAGGGTTTCAGATCGTTATCCTTGGCGCACCCAATGCCGGAAAATCGAGCCTTCTGAACCGGCTGGCACGGCGGGATGCCGCGATTGTGTCCGAGATTGCCGGCACCACTCGCGATATGATCGAGGTCCATCTTGATCTTGGTGGTTTTCCGGTCACCATGGTGGATACCGCTGGCCTTCGCGAAAGCGGTGATGTGATCGAAACCGAAGGGGTTCGGCGCGCAACGGCACGGGCAGAGGATGCCGATCTGCGCCTTGTCGTCGTGGATCGGGGCGATTGGCCGCGCATTGATGCAGAGGCCGCGCGCCTGATTGGCGGTAATACGATCCTGTTGGTCAATAAGGTTGATGGGACTGATGCGGGGGATCTTCCAACGGTCTGGTCAGGGCAATCAGCAGGCGGTGATCAGCTTGAGCTTCCTATTTTGCCCATATCGGCCATGACCGGGCAAGGGATGGAAAGCCTCTTGCAACTGCTGGAGACTCGCGTAAAAGAGGGGCTCGATTTTGCGGGACCGGTACCCCTGACAAGGCTGCGGCACCGCCAGGCACTTGAACGTGCCAGTGATCATCTGGATCGCGGATTGCAGACTGATATTGCCGAACTGGCGGCCGAGGATATTCGCCTCGCCGTGCGTGAAATCGGCAAGATCACCGGACGCGTCGATGTGGAAGACCTGCTTGATATTATTTTCGGCGACTTTTGTATCGGTAAATAAGATTATCAGAAATTGTTTCACGTGAAACATTGGCCCTGTCGATGGCGCGTGATTGTGAATTAAGACCTGAACAAGACGCGCGTCTTGTGGCTTCGACCGGATGTCGCGGCCTTCGCGCGATCAAGGAATTCAACGAGGAATTCGATGTTGGATAACCGTTTTGATGTGATTGTTGTTGGTGGTGGCCATGCCGGGTGCGAGGCCGCATCAGCCGCCGCCCGCATGGGAGCGAAAACCGCACTGGTTACACACCGCGCTGATCGTATTGGCGAAATGTCGTGCAACCCGGCGATTGGTGGGCTGGGCAAGGGGCATATGGTCCGCGAGGTCGACGCGCTTGACGGTGTCATGGGATGTGCGATTGACCGGGCCGGTATCCAGTTCCGGATGCTTAACCGGTCCAAGGGGCCGGCTGTGCGTGGCCCGCGGGCACAGGCAGATCGCAAGCTGTATCGCGAAGCTGTGCAGGATATTCTGGCCCGTCAGGAAAATCTGACGATCATTGAGGGTGCGGTTCACGACCTTAAAATCGCCGAAGGCAGCGACAGCCGCGTAACCGGTGTGATCACCGAAGACGGGCGGGTATATGATGCCGGGGCGGTGGTCCTGACGACAGGTACGTTTCTGCGTGGCCTTATTCATATTGGCGAAAAAACCACACCGGCCGGACGCATAGGCGATGCCCCGGCGATGGGACTTTCTGAAACACTTGAAAAATTC
>CBIHMD010000017.1:0-14695 GCA_966210655.1 uncultured Thalassospira sp. | reverse complement strand
GCCACAGATCAGCCATATGCTGGCGCGCGTGCCGTCCTTGATGATGTGGGATGATCACGATATTTTTGATGGCTGGGGCAGCCACAAGAAGTGGTTCCATGACAGCGCGGTTGCCAAGGGCATGTTTGATTGTGCGCGAGAGGCATTCTGCTTGATGCAGCTTTGCACGGCACCCGACGATCTGGCTGGCAAGATTATTGATCGCAGTGGGGAAAGCCTTGGCTGGCGGACGGATTTCCCCGGATTTTCGGTGATTGCGCCCGACCTGCGGTCGGAACGGACCCCGCATGCGATCATGGGCGAACATGGCTGGCGGGACATGATTGCGACACTCGATACGATTCCGGAACGTAATCGTATCTTGTTGATGTCGAGTGTGCCGGTGATCGGCCCGCGCCTGTCGCTGGTCGAGGCGATCCTGCATCTGATGCCAAGTGCCCAGAAATACGAGGATGACTTGCGCGATCAGTGGCAAAGCCGTTGGCACCGCAAGGAATGGTGCCGTTTTCTGGAAACACTTGAAGACGTTGCGAATGATCGCAATCACGATATCACTCTGCTGTCGGGGGAAATTCATGTGGCAACACGCGGCACGTTTGAAACGCGCGGCAAAACCATCCATCAGCTGGTGGCATCGGGCATTTCACATACGGCTCCGCCGGTGGCATTCGCACGGGCTGTTGGCCTTTTGGCGTGGATTGGCGACAATCCCCTGCCCGGTCGCCCGACCAAGCTTAAACCGCTTCTGGGGCGATTTGGCACCTATTGCGCGGCGCGCAATTACCTGACACTGGACCGCGAGGGTGAAAACTGGCGGACCAACTGGCATCTGGAGAATATCGGCTGGACGCCGGATTTAAAGATTTAGGGAGGATCGCATGGCACCCACCATGCAGCTTTATTACGCACCGACTTCGCCTTTTTCGCGCAAGGTACGGATCATTGCGCGTGAATTGGGCCTTGAGGGCAAGATCGCCGAAATCATGATCGATCCTTGGACCGATGCGGCGTTACGCAAACACAATCCGCTGGCTAAGGTTCCGACACTGTTAATTGAAAAAGGTATGTCAGTGTTCGAGTCTGCGGTGATTTGCGATTACCTTGATGAAGTTGTCCGTGCGGATGGCCATGAAACAGGCATCATTCCGCAGGAAGGCCCGGAACGGCTTAATGCCCTGCAGTGGCAGGGTTTGGCCGATGGCATGATGGCTGCGACCGGACGACTCTTTGCCGACAGCAGACGACCGGCAAATGAACGGTCTGATTTCGTAATGGATCGGCAGCATACGGCAGTCCAAGGAAGTATTGACGCCATAGAAGGCGGTATCAGCAGCCTAGCGACAGACCGGCCCGATATCGGCGCCCTGTCGGTCGCATCCGCCCTTGAATATGTCGATTTTCGTTGGCCAGACGGGCGCTTTGCCATTTCGGATGACCTGCGTCACTGGATGGTGGCACTTTCGGATCGTCCATCAATGATCGCCACGCGGTATCATCTTTTGCCGGTTTGACAGACCTGACCTGCATGGATGCGATATTGCCCGTGCAGGTTATACCGGCTATAGCGTGGCCGGGCTGCCAAATGTGCTATGATGCCGGGTAGCAACTTTTTCAGATGAAACGGGTTTCATGACCGAAATTACCAAATCCATGCGTGAACGGGCCTGGGCCAGGGCCGGGAAAATCCAGGGCGAGGATTCAGCCGAAGTGCGTAAGCACCGTGCGAGCGGCATCACGATGAAAAAGGAAAGTTTTGGCAAGTTCCGCAATTTTGGCTGGACCGTGGTCGAAGGTGTTGCTGTCCCATGCCGCAAGGAATTCCTGCCGCCGCGCGATGAAGGTGCGGATGTTGGCGACAATTCCAAAGATAAAGCAGCTTCTGAAGACTGAGCATTGGCTGACAGTGTTGTCACGGATTAGTCGGTTTATTCCTGTGACAGGCTGACCAAGTCGGCCAGAAGCTGTGACGAATCCGGACCGGAAACCATGCTTTCAAGTTCGGCCTGGGTTTTTTGCCAGATCGGAAAGGCTTGAACCAAAAGTGCCATGCCCGAATCGGTCAGGGTCAGAAGGCGGCCGCGCTTGTCTTTCGGATCGGGCTGAATGTTAACCAGCCCGCGCCGTTCCAGCGGTTTGAGATTGGCCGTCAGTGTCGTTCGATCCATTGCCAGTAAATCGGCGACGTCCTGCATATGCGGCGGATGGGGTCGGTTAATCGCCATCAGCAGGGAATATTGCCCGCTGGTCAGATCAAGTGAACGGAATGCATCGTCAAACCGGCGAGCAATCGTGCGCGCAGCCCGTCGAACATGCAGGCAAAGACAACTGTCACGCACCATCAATGTCGATGAAAACGGGACTTTATCGTTCTGGTTGAAATCTTTTTTTGACATGGGATAATTATGTTGATATCAACGTATTTGTCAAACGGGAAAATAAGAAAATACTGATCAACCGTTTGGTTCATAAAGCGCCACCACGCTTTACCCGATTTCGAATTCACTTCTGAGCGGCAAGGAGGAAGCCTAATGCAGAAGATTAGCCCCTTTCTATGGTTTGACGGCAATGCCGAAGAAGCTGTCAATTTTTATGCCTCGGTCTTTCCGAATGCGAAGATCGACAAAATCCTGCGCAGCAGCAAGGCGGGACCCGGACCGGAAGGTCATGTTTTGACCGTAAGCTTCGAGCTTGAAGGTCAACAATTCACCGCCCTTAACGGCGGCCCGCAGTTCAAATTTACCGAAGCCGTATCCTTTACCGTGTCCTGCAACGATCAGGCAGAGGTCGATTATTACTGGGACTGCCTTTCCGAAGGCGGGGAACCCAGGCAGTGCGGCTGGGTAAAGGACAGGTTCGGCCTTTTCTGGCAGATCACCCCGGTTCGCCTTATCGAACTGATGAACGATCCGGATTCCGACATAGCCGCCCGGGTGGCAACAACCATGATGTTGATGGAAAAATTCGACATCGCCGGGATTGAACGTGCGGCCAAAGGCATCTGAAAACCCCGCGCAAAATTTTAGCCTATCCCTCGCACCACCAACGCAAGGAAACGCCCCATGACTGATAAACAAAGCAAAGACAAAGCCGCTATTTGCGAGATTTTCATCCGCTGGTCAACGGCGGCGCGCAACAAGGATCTTGATGGGATCATGGCATTGTATAGCGATGATATCTGCTCCTACGATGCGGTCGGTCCGCTACAATTCAATGGCCGGGATGATTATCGTGCCCACTGGGAACGCTGCATGGCGTTTGATGATGAATTCATCATGGAACCGCAGGAACCCCTTATTCGCATTTCCGGGCATCTGCCTGTGGCACGGTTCCTGATCCGGTGCGGCATGCGCAAGGAAGACGGGACCGAACAGGCAAGCTGGATGCGGTCAAGCTATCACCTTGAAAAGCAGGGTGGTGAATGGCGCATCGCGCATGAACATTTTTCCGTGCCTTTTAATTTTGAAAATGGTGCCGCCCAGTTCGGGTTGCAGCCGTAAATCCGCAAACCCACCAGATTTTACACATAAAGGAACGCCCCGATGAAACTGGTCACCTATCTGAATTTCGACGGCAATTGCCGACAGGCATTTGAATTCTATCAATCAGTCCTGGGCGGCGAGCTGATCATGATGCCGTTCAGCGATACGCCGATGGCCGGGGACTCGCCCGGGCATAACGACAAGATTGCTCATGCCTGCCTGATGGGCGATGGCTGGCATCTGATGGCATCCGATTGCCCACCGGAATATTTCACCAAAATGCAGGGCATGGCAGCGTCCCTGCATTTTGAAAAAGCGACCGATGCCAAAAAAATGTTCGATGCCCTTTCCAAGGATGGCGAAGTGACCATGCCATTCGAGGAAACCTTCTGGTCGCCGGGTTATGGCATGTTTACCGACAAATTCGGCACGCCCTGGATGATCAATACCGACATGTCCCCGGAAGACGGGGCAGGTTGTGCCTGATCCACTGGGATAAACGACTTGTTGCCTTGATCCCCGTTTCCCGCCAAAGTGGTATATATAACTTGGGGTTACGGGGATCAGCACCACATGACAGCACGGGTTACGACCGTTGCCTTTTCCGGGATTGATACCATTCCGGTTGATGTGCAGGTCCAAATGGCAAGCGGATTACCCGCTTTTACCGTGGTTGGTCTGCCTGACAAGGCGGTTTCCGAGGCGCGCGAACGCGTGCGATCAGCCCTTTCGGCCATGGGGCTGGCATTGCCACCCAAGCGCATAACAATCAATCTGGCCCCAGCCGATTTGCTAAAGGAAGGATCGCATTTCGATCTGCCGATTGCGCTTGGCCTTCTGGCCGAGATGGATGTGATCGGACATGAAGATATCGCCAATTTCGTCGTGCTGGGTGAATTGGGGCTTGATGGCAGTATTACCGGTGTCGGCGGGGTTTTGCCCGCCGCCATGCAGGCAAGCGGCATGGAACGCGGGATTATTTGTCCTTCTGATAACGGCGCGGAGGCTCTGTGGGCCGGGGAGCTTGAAATTTTGGCTCCGTCACGTCTGACTACCTTGATCAATCATTTCAAGGGTACGCAAATCCTGCCACGGCCAAGCAGGCCGAAGGCCGATCCGTCGCCAGTATTGCTGCCTGATCTACGTGATATCAAGGGGCAGGAAAGTGCCAAACGCGCGCTCGAGATCGCTGCAGCCGGCGGCCATAATTTACTGATGAGCGGTCCTCCCGGTTCGGGAAAATCCATGCTGGCAGCACGGTTGCCGGGGCTTTTACCCGAACTGGATGCCAGGCAGGCACTTGAAACCACCGTGATCCATTCGGTTTCCGGCATGCTGCCAGAAGGCGGGCTTATCCGCACGCGACCGTTCCGCACTCCGCACCATTCTGCATCCATGCCAGCACTGGTTGGTGGTGGCCATCGGGTAAGACCGGGCGAGATTTCGCTGGCGCATCATGGTGTGCTGTTTTTGGATGAGTTGCCGGAATTTCAGCGCAATGTGCTTGATGCGCTGCGTCAGCCGCTTGAAACCGGGCAGGTATCGGTGGCGCGCGCCAATGCGCATGTGACCTACCCTGCACGCGTCCAACTGGTGGCGGCGATGAATCCGTGCCGATGCGGATATCTGGGTGATAATGATCTGGCATGCACGCGTGCACCGCGCTGTGGCGAGGATTATCAGGCGCGGCTTTCAGGCCCATTGCTGGATCGCTTTGACATTCAGATCGACGTTCCCGCAGTCCGGCCCGAGGAACTTGATCTTCCGTCTGGCGGCGAGACGACACAAGCCGTGCGCGACCGGGTTCTTGCTGCACGTGCAATCCAGTCGTCGCGATACAAAAATGATCACATTTCAACCAATGCGGAGGCAGATGGTGAAGTGCTGCAAACTGCTACGGCACTTGATGCTGATGGTCGTGGTCTTTTGCAGGATGCCGCGCGTCAGATGAGGCTTTCGGCACGCGGATATCACCGGGTGTTGCGTGTTGCACGCACCATTGCTGATCTGGCTGGTGTGCAAGCCGTTAAGCGCAGCCATATTGCCGAGGCCCTTGGTTATCGGCAGATGGCCTATCGGCGGTAATCAGGAAATGCGTGAAATACGATAAACCGATGATGGCGGCACATTGCGGACAATCGTGCCAATTCGTGCGGATTTAAGGCCCATCCGGTCCAGAATGGCGGTGGGCACCGGGCAGCGCGGGCCATAGGTGAACTGATAAAATGCCCCGTCCGGCCCAAGATAGCGGAATGCGCCGTTCAATACCCCCATTACCTGACGCGGGCGCATCGATAGCAAAGGCAGTCCGCTGATGGCGGCGCCAAGGCCGTGCGCGGGATACAAATCGCTGCGGGCAAGCCGGGTGGCATCTGTGTGAAAAACACGGGCGCGCGGATAGCGATCTGCAAGAAGGTGTGCGAATTCCTCCCCGGCTTCAATCAGGGTCAGATCGCTTTCATCAAGACCGCGCGCAATCAGGGCCCGGGTAAAAACACCGGTTCCCGGTCCAAGCTCCAATACCGAACCGGTTGCAGGGGAAATTTCAGAGGTAATCATTTCCGCCAAGGCCGGGCCGGAAGGCGATATGGCCGAAACACGTCTGGGGTCGGCAACCCAGGCCCGGAAAAACGGCAAAAGATCTGACATGGTGATTCCCTGTATTGACCATGAATGAAGATATTTCCCCGATTGATAAAGCTATATGGGGGTGTGCACGCGTGCAACGCAACTGAACGGCGCAAAATATCAATCCCCATCATGTCGTTTACAGGTGCGGATTTGTGTTCTTTTGTGGGCTGATCGTTAAAATTGACGACCAGCCGGTAACGCGGCTCCGTTAATGGGAATTCCGACGTAGATCGTCGATCAACTGCGCCTTAACCGGATCGGTATGGAAGCTTGACGGGATGATCATCATACCCTTGGTGCCATCGCTGGCTTCAATCATGTAAAGAGTGGCATCATCACCCGGATCTGTCCCGGCATCGACACTGTTGCTATGCACGATTTTAAGGTCGGCCGGATCATAAACCGGACCAGTGCCATCACACCGCAGGCCGCCGCTTTCGTAGACGAATTGATGCGAAAAGCCGTGACGGATAGCATTTTCCTGCAATTCTGCGAGATTCATGACTTGGCTCCTTGCTCGTTTCAGCGTCCTTGTTTCGTAAACGCGCAAAGAGGATGACTGTTCCACCGGAATTAATCAGATCCAGACCTTAGCGTTGCTGATTGCGCAAATGGTCGATCAGTTCCGCCTTGTCATGTTCGGTATAAAAGCTGCTGGGCACGATCAGGGTGCCGCGTGTGCCGTCTCGTGCCTCGATCATGTAAAGAGTGGCATCATCGCCCGGATCTGTGCCGCTATCGACTGACCGGCTGTCGATGATGGTCAGATCCTCTGCGTAATAGCTGACTTCCTTGCCATCGCAGGTGATATGGTTTCCGGTCGCACTGAAATGATGAGTGAAGCCTTTAAGCGTGGCAATTTCCTGCAGTTCGGAGAGGTTCATGGCGTAAGCTCCGTTTGCCGGTGTTTCGCGGGTTTGCAATCATAGCATGATAAGGCTGGGAAATATTGCCATGACTATGGCAGTAAACCTCATATTTCCTTTTTCATGCCCTCGTGACTGGCAACAAAACCAAGCCGTTCGTAAAAGCGATGTGCATCCTTGCGGCTTTTATCGGTTGTGAATTGCACCAGCGATGCACCAAGTAATTTCGAAATCGAAATGGATTCGGTAATCAGCTTTTCCCCCACCTTCTGACCGCGACACTTTGACGATACCCGCACCCCTTCGATCTGGGCACGCAGACGGCCTTTGCGGGAAAGCCCGGCAATCAGGCTCAGTTGCAGACAGCCAACAATGTCATCATCGCGACACGCCAGCAGGTATTTGTTGGGAAGGGCTTCGGTGCTTTGGCTTTCCATGGCATCGAACGCGGCATAATAGACGTCAGGCAGCGGATCGCGGAGCTCTTCACGGGTTTTGCCCTTTTCGTCATCGGCCAGAAGGGCAACGATGGCAGGCAAATCTTTGCGGGTAGCATAGCGGAAGGTAATATCGGTCATAAAGGCATCCTTGTTCGGGGCGGGGTGCCATCATGGGGCAAAATCAGATGCTTGCCAATTTGTCCGCTGGAGTTTTTGCGAGTTTCCTGTCGCTGTTTTGGCAATAGGGCCTTCTTGAAACGGTAAAGGTGCCGCCCCTTACTTTCGGGACGGCACCTTTGGTTAATCACCCTGTCGCACGGGATCGGGGGAAAGGCGACAAGGCAAACAATTTGGTTTTTTGGATCAGGCAAGCCCGCCATTGGCGCGTAGTGTTTGTCCGTTGACCCAACCGGAATCCGGCCCGGCGAGGAAGGAAACCACACCGGAAATGTCTTCGGGCTGACCGAGGCGTTCAAGTGGCGGCATTTTGGAAAACTGCGCGATCTGTTCGTCGGTCTTGCCGTTCAGAAACAGCTCGGTAGCAACCGGGCCGGGAGCAACGGCATTGACTGTGATATTGCGGCCGCGCAGTTCCTTGGCATAAACACCCGTCATGGCCTCGACCGCCGCCTTGGTTGCGTTGTAAACCGCATAACCCGGCAATTTCAGATGCAGGGCTGTGGTCGAAAAATTGATCACTCGACCGTCATTGCGCAGTCGTTTGGCCCCTTCGCGCAGCATGTTAAACGTACCGCGTACATTGGTATCGATCATCGAATCGTAAACGGTGTCACTCATTTCCGAGATCGGCTGTGTTGTCATGACCCCGGCATTATTGACAATCACATCGACACCGCCAAACCGGGTTTCGGCATGATCGAACATCTGTTTGACGGCGTCGGCATTGGTGATGTCGGCCTTTATAGCCATCGCTTGCTGACCGCTTGCTGTCAGTTCTTCGACAAGGGTGTCCGCGCTGGTAGCACTGTTGGCATAGTTGATAACAACGGCAAAGCCATCCTGCGCCAAACGTTTGGCAAGGGCGACGCCAATGCCGCGTGCGGCACCGGTGATGATGGCGGTTCTGGTTTCATTTGCATTTGTCATGTCGGATTCTCCTGCTTGGTGATGAACCAATTTCGATGGGCGGAGTATGAACCAGATGACATTTGGGATAATTACCCCATAATCGACAATACTGTCCGATAAATGATAACAATTGGAAGTGTGATGGACCGGTTCGAAGAAATGCGCAATTTTGTTCGCATTGTCGAGCGCAGCAGCTTTACCAAGGCAGCAACAGATCTTCAGATCCCGCGTGCTACCATGACCAACGCCATACAGCGCCTTGAAGAACGGTTGGGTACGCGGCTTCTGAATCGCACCACCCGACAGGTTCGACCAACCCTGGATGGTGAAGCCTATTACAAGCGTTGTATCCGGATACTGGGCGAGCTGGAAGAAGCCGACGGTCTTTTTCGACCCTGTGCGCCCAAAGGGCTTTTGCGCGTCAATCTTCAGGGAACACTTGCCCGGATGTTTGTCATTCCGGCCCTGCCGGGCTTTATGGATGAATACCCTGATATAACGCTTGTGGTGGCGGATGGTGATCGGTATGTCGATCTGGTTCATGAAGGATATGACTGCGTATTGCGCAGCGGGGAGTTGGTCGATTCATCGATGATCGGCCGTCGTTTGGCAACAATGCCCGAGGTGACGGTGGCAAGTCCCAACTATCTTGAAAAATACGGCATGCCCGAGCGGATCGAGGATTTTGAACGACAGGGGCACCGGGTTGTTTCCTTCCTTTCCGGGGCGGACGCCAAACCGATGCCGCTTGATTTCTCCATTGATGGTCTTGTGCGGCAGGTGGAAATCCCGGCCAATATTTCCGTGACCGGGGCGGATTTATATATGGCGGCAGCTATTGCCGGACTTGGCATTATTCAGGTGCCGCATTACCGTGCGGTGGCCGATCTGAAAGCCGGTCGACTAGTGGAAATTCTGCCGCAATATCCACCGGAACCGATGCCTGTATCGGTGCTTTATCCACAGAACAAGCAACTTTCACCGCGCGTTCGCGTGTTTACCGACTGGTTGGGGCAGCTTTTTGCCAATGGGGTCGAAGGACTGATGGCAGGTTGATTGCGGTTTGTGATGCATACCTTTGGTATGCAGGGTGGCTGGCACAGTCAGCACCCTATCCAGAACAGCAGTGTCGCTTAGTATCCGGTTTTATGATCAACAAGGCCGCGCGGGGTTTCACCGCGGGTTATGCGATCAATATTTTCGGCGATTTGATCGACGGATTCCTCAATCCGGGTGGCGGCCGCGATATGCGGCGTGATGCGGATTCTTGGATGATCCCAGAACGGATGGCTTTCGGGTAGCGGTTCGGTGACCGCAACATCAAGGAACGCCCCGCGCAGATGACCAGTGTCAAGCAGGCGCAGCAAATCAGCCTCGACAATCATTGCCCCACGCGCGGCATTGATGACGGCGGCGTCTTTGGGTAGCTGCGACAGGGTATTGCCGTTGAGGACACCTTCGGTTTCGGCGGTGCGCGGCAACATGCAAATCAGGATGTCGGACTGTGACAGGAACTCATTCAGGGTTTCCGCCCCGGCATAAGTCGTAATGCCGTCAATCGCCTTCATCGTGCGGCTCCAGCCTGATACGGCAAAGCCAAGCTGCGTCAATGCGGTGGCAACCGCCGCACCAAGTGCGCCCAGCCCCATCACGCCAACCCGGCATTTGGAAATACGGGCAACATCGTGCTGGGTCCAGTCGACCTTGGCTTGCTGGCGGGCGTAAATATCGAAATCACGCATGAAATGCAGGGCGGCATATAGATGATATTGCACCATCTGATCCGCCATGCCGGCATCTTCAAGCCGAATAACCGGCACATCCGCCGGAAGACTGGGAGCCGAAAGCACATGATCCACGCCCGCGCCAAGCGAGAAGATAGCCTGAAGCCCCGTCAGGCTTTTAAGCAGCCCCTGCGGCTGTTTCCACAACAGGGTAAAATCAATCGTTGCAGGATCGTAATTTTCGTGTTGGGTGACGATATTTGCATCCGGCAGTCGGGCGACCATCGCCTCTTTCCATTGCTCGTCCACGCCCGCCGCGGCAATCAGGATTTTCGGGTTGGCATTGGCGGCGGAGCTGGCGGCAGACATGGGAAATTCTCCTGACGAACGGGTGATGCGGTTTGACGAGATCGAAATGTCACGGATACCGGTCGGGACCGGTATCGTTAATATTACCTGATCATATAACGCATTGCAGGGCAAAGCGTTCCGACCTCAAAGCCAAAGTCGGATCATTTCCGCCCGTAATGCAGATCAGTGCGCAAAAATCATCGCCGGATCGCGAAATGTTTTGAATTCAAGACCATTCCCGGCTGGGTCTTCGACAAAGAATGTCCCCTGTTCGCCCGACTCACCCTTGAACCGGATTTTGGGTTCCAGCAGGAATTTGATGTTGGCGGTCTTCAGGCGATCTGCCAGATCATGCCATTTGTCCCATTCCAGAACTGCGCCAAAATGTGGGATTGGCACAGCATCACCATCGACATTCCCGGCACCGACATTTTGCCCTGCTTCAGGGCGAACATGGGCTGAAAGCTGATGACCAAAGAAATCGAAATCAATCCATGCCTCGGTCGAACGGCCTTCGTCACAGCCAAGGATGTCGATATAAAACGCGCGAGTATCGGCAATCGATTTGATCGGAAATGCCAGATGGAACGGGGGCAGTGACATGAAAACCTCGTAAAGTTAAGGAAAATTTGTGCGGCCTAAGCATTTGGTTTTCGGCGATAGATGCTGTGCAACAAGTGATCTTTTTTCGGGCCTGTGATTTTTATTTTAGTTTCGAAATGATTTTCGTCATACCAGATCATGCAATGATGATAGAAATCTTCGCCACAAGGGTGAATGTCGCGCGCATAAAGCCCATCGGTCGTATCTTTGCCAAATTGCAGCAGGACATAGCGATTGCCGAAGCTTAACGGATCGCGAAACAGAAGCTCTATCGCGGGCGGGTCTTCATGCAGAACGAAATCATATTCGCGGTAACCGTCAAACTGTTTGCCATCGCCACGTTCGAGAACCCCTTCCTCGCGATAGCGGAGAATTTGGGGATTTTCCGGTTCTGTCGGGTGAAAAGTCACATCACCCTTGAACTGCCCGGTCGGACCAAGATCGCGCACAAGCGTCCAGTCACCGGGCAGGCTTTGGAAAATCGTAGCGGCGGATGGGACATTTCGGGTCATGACATTCCGGTAAATCAAAAAGGCAGGGATGCCGTGGCTGCCCTGTCCCGAATTCTGGTTTTGTGGGCGTTAACCTTAGTTTTTTGGCAACATCAGGCCCAGTTTCTTGCCACCAATGATATGGACATGCAGATGCGGGACGTCTTGGCGGCCATGGTCGCGGGTATTGGCGATCAGGCGATAGCCATCTTCGACAACACCGGCGGCGGCCGATATTTTGCCTATTGCGCGGGTATAGGCGATGATTTCCGCGTCCGATGCATTGGCCGCAAAGTCGTCATAGCTGGTATAGGCACCCTTCGGGATCACAAGGATATGGGTCGGGGCCTGCGGGGCGATATCGTGAAAGGCAAGGACGTGATCGTCCTCAAAAACCTTGTTGCATGGGATTTCACCACGAAGAATTTTGGCAAAGATGTTTTGCGGATCATAGGCAGAGACGACCATCGGGATGCTCCTGATCTTGGCGGGATATGACCCTATTTATCTGTGCGGGATGCCTTTTCGGCAATACCGGAAATGCCCTGGCGTTCGGCCAGTATGTTCCATACATCTTCGGGCTTTACCCCCTGATCGGCCCAAAGAACCGTCAGGTGATAAAGCAGATCAGCACTTTCGGATGCGACTTTTTCTGGTGTTTCGGCAAGGGCAGCGATCACCGTTTCAACGCCTTCTTCGCCGACTTTCTGGGCGATTTTGGCAGTCCCCTTAGCAAAAAGTTTGGCGGTGTAGCTGGTTTCGGGATCTGCGCCCTTTCGGGCGGAAACCACGGTGTAAAGCTGATCAAGGATATGTTTATCGGTCATAATCATCCCTCGCGGACCGGGATACCGGCGGCTTTCATGTGGTCCTTAACTTCGCGGATGCGATAGGTCCCGAAATGGAAGATCGATGCAGCCAGAACCGCCGATGCATGGCCTTCGGTGACACCTTCGACCATGTGATCCAGCGTCCCGACTCCGCCCGATGCAATCACCGGCACATGCACGGCATCGGCGATGGATCGCGTCAAGGGCAGGTTAAAGCCCGACTTGGTGCCATCCCGATCCATCGAGGTGACCAGAAGTTCACCTGCTCCATATTCAGTCATTTGTTTTGCAAAAGAAACAGCATCAATCCCGGTTGGTTTTCGGCCGCCATGGGTAAAGATTTCAAACTTGTCCGGGCCGGTTGATTTGGCGTCAATCGAAACCACAATGCACTGTGACCCGAACTTGCGTGCTGCTTCGCGCACGAAATCGGGGTTATTGACCGCAGCCGTGTTGATCGAAACCTTATCCGCACCGGCCAGCAAAAGTTTTCGGATGTCTTCTAATGATCGCACACCACCCCCAACGGTGACTGGCATAAAGCATGCCTCGGCCGTGCGAGCGACGACGTCGAAAATTGTATCGCGATTGTCGCTTGATGCGGTGATATCAAGGAAGCAAAGCTCGTCAGCGCCTTCGGCGTCATAGATGCGGGCCTGTTCTACCGGATCGCCGGCATCGACCAGATCAACGAAATTGACCCCTTTGACGACACGACCGTCCTTAACGTCGAGACAGGGAATGACACGGGTTTTTAGCATGGTCGGTTATCCTGTTTGGGTCCGTTCAGGACAATGCCCTGATGGCATCTGCCAGATCAATACGGCCGTCATAAAGCGCACGTCCGGAAATCGCGCCGTCAATCCCGGCATCAGTATGTTTGGCAACCGCTATCAGATCATCAAGCGATGAAACCCCGCCTGATACGATGACCGGGGTCGAAATCGCACTGGCAAGGGCCACGGTGCTTTCGATATTTGGGCCGCCCATTGCACCATCGCGGTTAATATCGGTAAAGATGATCGCGGTAACACCGCAATCCTCGAATTTCTGCGCCAGTTCAAGGGCGGTGACTTCGGATGTTTCGGCCCAGCCTTCAACCGCGACATAGCCATCGCGCGCATCAATGCCAACCGCAATCCTGCCCGGCCATTTCGCACAGGCTTCCTTGACGAATTCGGGGTTACGCAGGGCCACAGTGCCAAGGATCACACGGGTAATACCCTTGTTAAGCCAGTAATCAACCGTTTCCATCGTGCGGATACCGCCGCCAAGCTGTGTTTTTGCCTTGCCAGAGACTGCGGCAAGGATGCTGTCAACGGCTGCGCCATTGACCGGTTCCCCGGCAAAGGCACCGTTCAGATCAACGATATGAACCCAATGGCAACCAGCAGCAACAAATTCACCAGCCTGTGCGCCCGGATCATTGTTGAATACGGTGGCCTTGTCCATATCACCGCGCAGCAAGCGAACGCAGGCACCATCTTTAAGGTCGATTGCCGGATAGAGATTCACTGGTCAGTGTCCTGTATTTTCTTGGTGTAGTAGTAACCTTCGACCATTTTGCCGTCGATCATCGCATAATAGGGATTGATACCCCAACGGACATAACCCAGCCCGTTATAAAGTGCGATGGCAGCGGTCTGGGTTTCCCGAAGATCGAGTTTCAAAACCGAATAACCGCGTTCGCGCGCATAATATTCGATGCCGCGCACGATGGCCTTGCCATTGCCGCGCCCGCGTGCCCACGGGGCGACGAAATGCCCGGTGATCTGGGCCGAATGGCGCTGTGCTTCAAGGTTGGATGGTGTTTCAAGCAACTGGGCCGCACCGGAAATCACGCCGTCAACCCGTGACACAAACAAATGCCGGCCCGGCATCAGCAAAACGCCACGCCAGTATTTTTCCATATCCGGACGATCTGGCGGTGTTAGCCAGCCGAAACCACCGCCTTCGACAATTGCCTGAGTGCAGGCATCAACGATGTCGGAAAGGTCGCCCGCGCTCAGTTCCGTAACGCGTTCAGCCGTAACACCGGGTTCGATGGTGTTGCTTGGTGCGGTCATGGTTTCCATCCCAGGAAGTTACCAATGATGGTAAGTCCCGTTTTCTGGCTTTTTTCCGGGTGGAATTGCGTGCCGATCATGTTGTCACGCCCGATCATTGCGGTAAGGGCTCCGCCATACTCGAC
>CBIHMD010000016.1:0-14804 GCA_966210655.1 uncultured Thalassospira sp. | reverse complement strand
CGCTGATACCCGAACAGCCTGCTGATGCGCCAACGCTTTTTGTGCATTTGGCCTATGAACTGACTGTGGGGGCATTTTTTGGCCTGTTTGCCCAAGTGATGATGGCCGGGCTTCAGACAGCGGGATCAATTATTGCCTATACATCCTCGCTGGCGAACGCCTTTAGCGGCGATGCCCTTTCGGGCGCGCAAAGTGCGGTAACGGGCAATTTCCTCACGCAGATCGGCATGATTCTGATTTTTGTAACCGGTCTTGATCATTTGATGATTCAGGCGGTGTTTGAAAGCTATTCCCTGTTTCCGCCGGGTGGTGCTTTGCCGGTTGGTGATATGAGCGAATTTTTCGCGCGTGCGATCAATGAAAGCTTTGTCATCGCGATGAAAATCTCGGCTCCGTTCCTGATCGTTGCAATCGTGCTGCAGGTGGCGTTGGGCATTTTGAACAAGCTGATGCCCCAGTTGCCGGTGTTTTTTGTGGCCATGCCGGTTCAGATCGGATTGGCTTTTGTGCTACTGGCACTGGCATTGCCGACCATGATGATGGTATTTCTGGAATATTACGAAAACGGGTTGGAAAGTTTCGTCAACCCCTAGGGGCTGCCAACCTTCCGGCATAATGCCGGGCAGCCCGGAATGGTGTGGGAATGGCCGAAGAAGACGACAGCCAAAAGACAGAAGACCCCACAAGTAAAAAGCTTGAGGATGCCCGAAAAAAAGGGCAGGTGCCGGTCTCCAAGGAAGTCGGTAATTTCATGCTGCTGTTTGGTGGTGGTCTGGTGATGACCATGATGGCACCCGGCATGGCACAATCCGTGCGTGATCTGGCGGTTGGCTTTATCGAACATCCGCATATGTATGATGTCAGTCAGGCCGGCTTGCCGGTACTGATGAAGGATGTGCTGGTGGGAATGCTTTATGTGTTGGGCATTCCTTTTGTTCTTTTGATGTTTTTTGCTGCTGCCGGGCATTTGATGCAAAACGGTCTGGTCATCGCCGCTGAGCGCATTTCCCCCAAACCGGATAAACTTAACCCTTTGAATGGGGCGAAGAACCTGTTCTCGATGAAGAACATGGTCGAATTCGTCAAAAACGTTTTCAAGATTGTTCTGGTCGGTGCAGTCCTGGGCTTTGTGATTGTTCCCGAACTGATGGATGTTGAGCTTTATCCCCAGATGCCGGTCGAAATGGCGCTGGAACGGCTTTACGACATGATCATTATTTTGATGATCGCGGCCATTTCGCTGACTGCCGTGATTGCCGGGCTGGATTTTGCCTATCAGCGTTACGAATTCACCAAGCAGATGAAAATGTCCAAGCAGGAGATCAAGGACGAATACAAGCAGACCGAAGGCAGCCCCGAAATCAAGGCCAAGGTCCGCCAGATCAGGATGCAGCGAGCCCAGCAGCGCATGATGCAAAATGTGCCCAGTGCCGATGTTGTCATCACCAACCCGACGCACTATGCCGTGGCGCTTAAATACGACATCAATGCGATGGAAGCCCCGATGTGTGTTGCCAAGGGGCAGGACAATATCGCACTTAAAATCCGTGAAGTGGCCGAAGAAAACAACGTCACCATCATGGAAAACCCGCCGGTCGCGCGTGCCCTGTTCGCGACCGTGGAAATCGATCAGGAAATCCCGCCAGAACATTACAAGGCGGTTGCGGAAATCATCTCGTTCGTGTTCCGCCAGCGCGGCAAGAAGCTGGGTTGAGTGCTGGCCCAGCAGCCAATCGCAAGTTCGACCTTTCGACATTATTGCGCCAAAATTCAGCCGTTAATCCCGGTAACAAGCAGCCTGCCTCGTTATCCGTTTGTTTCTGTTTCCGGGAAGCCCGTAAAACATGCCTGCCTTCAAAAGAACAGTTCTGGCAACAGCCGCCACCCTGTCCCTGCTTGTTCCTGCCATGATGCCGGTGGCGGCCTTGGCGAATGATCGTCTGATGGATGCCATCCACGCGACCGAAACACGGTTGGACGGCCGGGTTGGTGTCAGTATCCTGAATGTTGAAAATGGGCGGGAATGGCAATATCGCGCAGATGAACGTTTTCCGCTGACCAGTACTTTCAAGCTGCTTGCCTGTGCCGCAGTGCTGCATAAGGTTGATCATGGCACCGAAACGCTGGATCGCCGGATTACTTATGGGGCGGATGATCTGGTGACTTATTCCCCGATAACCGAAAAGCATGTTGATGGCGGGATGACAGTTGATGAATTGTGCGAGGCCACCTTGCATCTGAGCGACAATACGGCGGCCAATCTTATCCTCGATGCTTTGGGTGGGCCGGATGAACTTACCGCTTATTTGCGTGATATTGGCGATGATGTGACCCGCCTTGACCGGGTCGAACCCGATCTGAACACAGCAAAACCGGGCGATCCGCGCGATACCACAACACCCGATGCCATGCGGGCCTCGCTTGCCTATCTGTTGCTTGGCGATGCGCTATCCCCGGAATCCCGCCAGCTTCTTGAAGATTGGCTGACGGGTAATCAGGTCGGTGGCCCGTTGCTGCGTGCCGGTTTGCCTGACGACTGGAAGATTGCAGATCGCACCGGGGCAGGCGGTTTTGGGTCGCGGGCAATCGTTGCGGTGATCTGGCCACCGGAACAAAAGCCTGTGATCGTCGCGATCTATATCACGCAGACATCCGCATCAATGGATGAACGGAACGCTGCGATTGCCGGTCTCGGGCAGGAAATTGCGGCTGCGATCATGCGCTAGGTCTCGGCCGCGGGCAGAGTACATTATGTCTTCCGGCTAATGTAAAACTTGCCGGTAGCCAGTCAGCCCAATAGCAGTTAAAAGTATGGGGCAATATTGTAAGTTATTGGCGTTAAAGGCGGTCGCGTGCTGTTTCGGGGAATTATCCTTGCTGTAAGTGTCGCATTTGTCGCTTTTGTCTATGCCCTGTTACAGGTCATGGCAAAGGCTGGCCTTGATGTGCGTGTCATGTGGATCATCGGATCCATGGTAACGGGGGTGGCGATCGTCGCGGTGGCCGCCTTGGCGCTGTCCGCGCGTTGGCGATCTGCCGGTGATCGTGATCTTGCGCCGCTGTTAAGTGGCCTGTCGCATTCCGATATTGGTGTCGCACTGATCGACGCCTATGGCCGTACGCTTTATGCCAATCCCGCCTTTCCGCGCAAACTCGGTATCGAACCGGGTGAAGACATGCTTGCCGCACTTGAAGCACGCCTAAGCTATCTTGATGTCGGCAGTTCCGAACTGGCTGATTTGCGCACCCGTGCAATGCGCGGCGAAGCCGGCGAGATTTATGTCGATTTTTCGCAGGCCAAAAAGCCTGGGCAACTGGCCCTTGCGGCTCCTGCCGAGCCTGCGGACAGTGATACAATCGGGAACGATGATGTCGGTAATGACGAAGCACCGTCAGAAGACATTGCCGAAGAAGCCTTCGAAGCCGGAGCAGCCTGCCTTCGGATTTCGGTGACCGCAGCAAATGCGCGCGCCGGACAGATGCTTTGGACGGTTGACGGGATTGATCCGTCTGCCATGCCCGAACCGGGGCGTTCGCTTGTTATTGCGGAGCAATCAGCCGCTTTTGGCTCACTGGTTATCGGTTCCGATGATGAAATGTCCGTCGGTGGTGTGGCTTCGCGGATGGCGGACGGTGCGGGAAGCGAGCAGGCCGATCAGATGATCGAACGGCTGCCTGTCGGTGTTTGCGGTCTGGATGAGGAAGGCCGTATTCTTTACCTGAACCGGCGTCTGGCAAGCTGGTTGGGCGGTGAACCCGAAGATTTTGCAAGTGGCACGCTGGAACTGGCTGATCTTATTGTCGGCGATGGCATGAATGGCGAGGTAAAGCTCAAGGTCAAGGGCGGCGAGCCGATCAAATGCTTTGTCACCCATTCGATCAATGCGCCGGGAACCGGCCCGATCCGAAGCCAGGCGGTGGTCTTCCCCGATCCGATGCCTGCCCATGAATGGGAACACGCACTTGCGGAAACCGAACGCCGGGTGCGCTGGTTCTTTGATGACAGTCCGTTGTCGATTGTTCTTGCCGATATGTCCGGCACAGTCACCGACGCCAACCGTGCCTTTATTGAAACGGCGGGGCAGCGTCATGAACGGGTGATCGGCCGCTCCATTCTTGAACTGATCCTGCCCGAAGATCGGGACGAAGTTGCGCGCTATCTGTCCAAGGCTGTCATGGGTATGGGCAAGGGCGGTCAGATCGAAGCCCGTCTGCAAGGTTCACGTGGCGTCGCCGCGCAGATTTACCTGCAACGTGTTGCCGGACGGTCGGGTGAAGCCGGTGCGCTTTTGCTCAACTTCCTTGATACAACCGAACAAAAGAACCTTGAGGAACAATTTGCCCAGTCGCAGAAAATGCAGGCCGTCGGGCAGCTTGCGGGTGGGGTTGCGCATGATTTCAATAACCTGTTGACCGCGATGATCGGTTTCTGCGATCTGCTGTTGTCACGTCATGGGCCGGGTGACCCCAGCTTTGCCGACATCATGCAGATCAAACAGAATGCCAATCGTGCAGCCAATCTTGTCCGGCAGCTTCTGGCGTTTTCACGCCGTCAGACACTGCAGCCCAAAATCATCAATATCACCGATGCGCTGGCGGAAATGTCAAATCTGCTACGCCGCCTGATTGGTGAAAAGATCGATCTGAAGGTCAGTCATGGGCGCGATATCGGTCTGGTAAAGGTCGATCCGGGGCAGCTTGATCAGGTGATTATCAATCTGGTCGTTAATGCGCGCGATGCCATGGCGGCCAATGGCGGGACACTGACGGTCCAGACCGGCACCGAGATTGTTGACGAAGCACGCAATACCGGCACTGAACTGATCCCGCCGGGGGATTATATCCGGATCGAGGTTTCCGATACCGGTATCGGCATTCCCAAGGATAATCTGACGCGTATTTTCGAACCCTTCTTCTCGACCAAGCAGCGTGGAGAGGGTACAGGCCTTGGCCTGTCGACCGTTTACGGGATCGTCAAACAGACCGGCGGGTTTGTTGCCGTTCAATCCGAGCCCGGTGTCGGCACGACCTTTACGATTTATCTTCCACATTACGAAGCGACCGAGGAAGAACTGGCCGAAACCCGTGCGGTGGCCGAAGAAGCCCCGTCACGCGATCTGACCGGTACCGGCGCGATCCTTTTGGTCGAGGATGAGGATGCGGTGCGGACATTCGGTGCCCGTGCGCTGCGCGGCAAGGGTTATGACGTGCTTGAAGCCAATAACGGCGATAACGCGCTTGAGGTCTTGGCCAAAACCGACAAGACCATTGATCTGGTCATATCCGATGTGGTGATGCCGGGGATTGATGGCCCGACATTGATCCGCATGCTACGCGAAAAACGCCCGGATTTACGGGTGATCTTTATCTCGGGCTATGCCGAAGATACCTATCGTGACGAACTTGACGAAGAAAACGGCGTGCATTTCCTGCCCAAACCCTTCTCGCTCAAGGAACTTGCGACCAAGGTCAAGGAAGTCTTGTAATCGATATTCCGTTGGCTTGCTTTCCCAGCTTTTCGGTTTCAGAAGTGAACGGCTGAGTATTCCTCGGCGACCATATCGGTGAACAGGCGTACTTTTGACGACAGGTGCCGGGTCGGCGGATAGATGACCTGCAGGCAAAGCTCCGGCAGTTCGTAATCCTCAAGCAGCTTTATCAGTCTTTTGTATTTGAAAGCATCGCGAAGGGCATATTCCGGAAGCACGGATATGCCCAGGCCATTTTCTACCCACACCATCAATGCTTCCATATTATTGGTCTTCATTGCAGAATCCGCTTTGATTTCAACCCGGCCATTGGCTGTTTGATAGACCCAGTTCTGCGCACGATTGCGGTTTGCGTAGACAATCAGATTGTGATTGCGCAGATCGGTCGGGGTTTGCGGCATTCCGTATTTCCGAACATACATTGGCGCCGCACAGGTAACGTATTTCAGCGTCGCAATGCGGTGATCAACAAGGTTGGTTTCTTCATCCGGTCGGGCGATTCGTACAATCAGGTCATAACCTTCCGACACCGGGTCGACCAATCGGGTTTCCAGATCCATTGAAACCGTCATATCCGGGTATTTTTTTACAAAATTTGCCACGGTTTGAGCAAAATTGATGCCCTGAAAAGGCAGGGGTGCATTGATGCGCAAATGTCCTGAAGGTGTCGAAGACGTTGTCGTAACAGCAAGGTCAATCTCATCAAGATCATCAAGCACCTGACGGGCGCGTTCGTAATAAACCTGTCCCGTGCTGGTGGTTGCGACACTTCGTGTTGATCGTTGAAGAAGTTGCGTATTCAGCCTTTCTTCAAGCCCCATGACCAATCGGCTTACCGTAGACCGGGGCAGGCGTGTAGCCCGCGCCGCAGCGGTAAAGCCGGAATTCTCAACCACTGCGACAAATGCGCGAAGTTCAGCGAAACGGTCCATAATCAATTTGTCTCAAATTTGGGATAATTTGTCTCAAAATAGCATAATTGTTCCATTTTTGAAAGGTGTCATTATCTCCTCATCACCCGAGCACAGATGAAAACGGGTGGGGATCAACAGACAAGACTTACGTCATTCACAGGAGAACTATCATGTCACAGCTCGAACTTCTTACCCCGAAAAATTCGCAGATCATCTTCATTGATCACCAGCCGCAAATGGCATTCGGCGTTCAGTCGATTGACCGTCAGGTTCTGAAAAACAACACCGTTGGCCTTGCAAAGGCTGCCAAGATTTTCAACATCCCGACCACGATCACGACTGTCGAAACCGAAAGCTTCTCTGGCCATACCTATCCGGAACTTCTGGCGGTCTTCCCGGAAAACCCGCTTCTTGAACGTACCTCGATGAATTCCTGGGATGATCAGAAAGTACGCGATGCGCTGGCGGCCAATGGCCGCAAGAAAGTGATCGTTTCCGGTTTGTGGACCGAAGTCTGTAACAACTCGTTCGCTTTCTCGGCGATGCTTGAAGGTGGTTACGAAATCTACATGGTTGCCGATGCATCGGGCGGTACGTCGGTCGATGCCCACAAATACGCCATGGATCGCATGGTCCAGGCCGGTGTCGTACCGGTTACCTGGCAGCAGGTTCTGTTGGAATGGCAGCGCGACTGGGCACACCGCGAGACCTACAACGATGTAATGGCGTTGGTGAAAGAACATTCCGGTGCATATGGCATGGGCGTCGATTACGCCTACACCATGGTTCATAAGGCACCAGAACGTGTCGAACATGGTCCGCGCCTCGCTCCGCAGGCCGCTTCCTGATGTGATGGCACGACGGAAGGGGATCTCCGTCGTGCCTTTTCTTTTTGGCAGTAGCCCAGTCAATCGCTAGGGGCAGACTGCCTTTTGCAGGGATCAAATCAATGAAACGCCGGACTTTCGTAAAGGGTGTCGCCGCCACGGCCGCCTTGTCGACATTGCCGATTACAGGGATCAGGAGCCAGCAAATGAAACAGACCGCGGACATCATCATTTACAATGCGAAGATTACGACACTCGACCCAAAGACCCCGGAAGCGGAAGCCATCGCGATTGCCGATGGCAAGGTTCTTGCGGTCGGTGACGAGGCCGGGATACGCAAACTGGCAGACCGCAAAACCCGTATGATTAATGGTGCCGGACGCCGGGTCATTCCGGGGCTGAATGACAGCCACACTCACCTTATTCGTGGCGGTCTTAATTTCAATATGGAACTGCGCTGGGAAAATGTGCCGTCGGTTGCCGACGCGCTACGCATGCTTAAAACGCAAGCTGCTGTTACACCGGCCCCGCAATGGGTGCGCGTTGTCGGAGGCTGGTCGGAATTTCAGTTTGCCGAACGCCGGATGCCAACCCTTGATGAAATCAATACCGCCGCACCTGATACACCGGTTTTCATTCTGCACCTTTATGGACGCGCTCTTTTGAACCAGGCCGCGATCAAGGTTCTTGGTTTTGATAAAAACACCCCAAACCCGCCGGGCGGTGTCATTGAAAAGGATGCCAAGGGCAACCCGACCGGTTTGTTGCTGGCGAAACCGTCTGCCTTGATCCTGTATTCGACGCTGGCCAAGGGCCCCAAGCTCCCGATTGAGGATCAGATCAATTCCACCCGTCACTATATGCGCGAAATGAACCGTCTTGGCATCACCAGCGTCATTGATGCGGGCGGTGGCGGGCAGAATTATCCCGAAGATTACGATGTCATTCAGCGTTTGCATGATGACGGGCAAATGACTGTGCGCATCGCCTATAACCTGTTTGCGCAAAACGCCGGGAACGAGCTTGGCGATTATGAACGCTGGGTCGGAATGACAGAGCCGGGTGCTGGCGATGATATGCTGCGGATGAACGGGGCCGGTGAAAACCTTGCCTGGTCGGCAGCAGATTTTGAAAACTTCCTTGAACCGCGCCCCGATCTGGCGCCAGTCATGGAAAGCGAACTGGAACCCATCGTTGAGTTGCTGGCCGAACGGGAATGGCCATTCCGCATTCATGCAACTTATGACGAAACCATCGACCGTTTCCTTGGTGTGTTCGAACGGGTGAATGGCAAACAGCCATTCAAGACGCGGTTCATCATTGATCATGCCGAAACCGTTTCCGAACGCAATATCGAACGGATCAAGGCACTGGGCGGCGGGATCGCGATCCAGCATCGCATGGCATTCCAGGGCGAATATTTTGTCGACCGTTACGGCAAGGATGCCGCCATGGCGACCCCGCCCGTCTCCAAAATGCTGGAATATGGTCTTCCGGTCGGGGCGGGAACGGATGCGACCCGTGTTGCATCCTATGACCCGTGGGTCGGTCTTTACTGGCTTACTACCGGCAAGACGGTTGGCGGCATGTCGCTTTACGACAATGACAATGTCCTTGATCGTGAAACCGCACTGATGCTGTGGACCAAAGGGTCGGCATGGTTTTCGGGCGAGGCGGATGTCAAAGGCACGCTGGCACCCGGACAATATGCCGATCTGGCCATCCTTTCCGCTGACTATCTAAGCGTCCCGCCCGAAGAAATTCGCCGGATCAATTCGGTCCTGACCATGGTGGGTGGTGACGTTGTTTATGGCGAAGGAGGGTATCAGTCCCTGTCGCCGGAAATCCCGCCGGCATCTCCTTCCTGGAGCCCGGCTTTGCATCACGAAAGCCCCGGACAGAGACCAGAATCCCACGCTCATCACGCGGAGCGCGCATGCCATGACGCTTGTAATCATGGGTGCGGTGTCCACGGACATGATCACGGGATTGCCTGGAATAACCCTGTGCCGGTTGCGGATGCGAAATCGTTCTGGGGGGCGCTGGGTTGCTCCTGCTTTGCAGTCTAGTGCCGTTATGGGCCGGGCGGGCCACGTTTACCCGCCCGGTTCCCTGAATGACAAACAGGCAGGGGCTTCGATGGGCCGGATGCCGCAACGGATTGAAAATCATGAAAATCGTATTTGGACTTTTGTTGGCGATCCTGATTGGCATCGGTTGCCGGGTGATCGATATCCCGGTTCCGGCACCGCCGGCCATGACGGGGGCCCTTCTCGTACTTGCCATGACGATTGGCTATCTGGCGGTGGATCGGTGGTTTCCGCATCGGCGCTGTGACAACCGCAAAAATTGTGCTGGTCCGATTGGACACGTGCCCAAAGCAGGAGAGTAGGACCATGTGGCAACTTCTGACCGGGATTGGACTGGGACTTGCGATTGGTGGCGGATGTCGCTGGCTTGATTTGCCTTTGCCAGCACCCCCCAAAATTGTCGGGGCACTTTTGGTTGTCGCGATGACGGCGGGGTTTGTGATTACCGATCACATTCTGGCAGTGCAATAGGGAACGGATAAGATGAACACACAAAATTCAGAAAACGCGACCGCGGCCAAAATCGTAGCAGGCCCATGGTCGCCTTTCGGCCATCGTGCTTTCACCTTCTTATGGGTTGCAACAGTTGTTTCCAATATTGGCACATGGATGCATGACGTTGGTGCCGGTTGGTTGATGACCGAACTTTCGCCATCGCCATTGTCCGTGGCACTGGTACAGGCCGCAACCACGCTGCCGGTATTCCTGTTTGCCATCTTTGCCGGGGCGGTCGCGGATCTGATGGATCGCCGCAAATTGCTGCTTGTGGTCAATCTGGTAATGGCAGGGCTGGCAGCAGCTTTGTCAGCACTTGTCTACCTGCAGCAGGTAACGCCGACGATCCTGATCATCTTTACCTTCATGATGGGGACATGCGCGGCACTGATGGCACCCGCATGGCAGGCGATTGTCCCCTCCCTGGTTGATAAATCCCGTCTGGCACCAGCGATTGCTCTCAATTCGATGGGGATCAATGTCAGTCGCGCAATTGGTCCGGCATTGGCCGGGTTCCTGATTGTTGCTGTCGGGTTGGTCGCGCCCTTTGCACTTAACGCGATCAGTTTCGTCGGCATTCTGGTTGTTCTGTTGTTCTGGAAGCCGGCAAAGGCCGAACAGATCATGCCGCGTGAAAAGGTCTTTGGGGCCATGCGTGCAGGGCTTCGTTATGTGTTCAACAGCCCGCCGGTAATTGCAACGCTGGTAAGGGCCGTGGCGTTCTTTGTCTTTGCCAGTGCCTATTGGGCTATGTTGCCGCTAATCGCGCGTGAGGTGCTGGCAGGCGGCCCGCAGCTTTATGGTATCTTGCTTGCCAGTGTTGGTGCCGGGGCGGTTATCGGCGCTGTTGTTCTACCGCGGATCAAGGCCCGTCTGGGCGCAGATAAAACCGTGATGGCGGGAACGATTGGCACAGCATTGGTTCTTGTTGTCTTTGCCCTGATCCAGCAGCCGGTTGTTGCGGTGGTTGCGTCCTTTGTCGCCGGGGCATCGTGGATTGCGGTTCTGTCATCCTTCAATGTTTCGGCACAGACGGCATTGCCCGATTGGGTTCGGGCACGCGGCCTGTCCGTTTTTCTGACACTGTTTTTCGGAGCGATGTCGGGTGGTAGTATTCTTTGGGGCTGGGTTGCCGAACAGTTTTCGATTGAAACGGCTTTGCTGGGGGCAGCAGCCGGGGCGATTGTTCTGATGTTTGCTACCATGCGATTTGCTCTTAATCAGGGGGCAGACCTTGACCTTGTGCCGTCCATGCATTGGCCCGAGCCAATAATCGGCGAGGATGTCGAACATGATCGCGGCCCTGTCATGATCAGGATTTCCTATCGCATCGCCGATACGGATCGCGGGACTTTTGGTGACCTGATGAAAGCGATGCGCAAGGCGCGCCTGCGCCATGGTGGCTATCACTGGAACCTGTATCAGGACAGTAATCAGGCTGATCTGTTTACCGAAGTCTGGTCGGAAGGTTCATGGATCGAACATCTTCGTCATCACAAACGGGTAACCGGTACTGATCGTATCCTTCAGGAACAGGTCAACAAACTGCATCAGGGAGAAGACAAACCATTGGTCGAACATCTGATCGCTGCACGGTGAAACCAATGCGATTCGTGCTTTTTCGCAATCTAGAATTCCCACAAGCCCTGAATTTGAAGTAAGTATGATGATTACAGGCCGGAGTCCGTATTATTGGGGGCCCGGTCTGTTTGTTTTGGACGCCATTGGCGTCCGGGCTTGCATAATAAGGAGAGATGATCTGCTTCGAATCGTTCTGTTGGCCTATCTCGAAAGATAAAATATCGATCCACCATACAGGCACAGGATTGAAACGCTTTCCCAGCCGATATTGGCAATTCCCCTGCGTTCGCGATTAAGCATCCCCAACAGAAGTATGCCGGTCATCAGAATGACAAGGGCAATGGTGAACAGATGCTGCGGGCTGAAGGCCGCGTAAATCGATCCGTCGCGATAGGCGAAGTCCGAGGCCGCCAGAAACAGAACATCGAACGCATTGCCGCCGATAATATCCCCGACCGCCAGATTGACAGCGCCCATGCGGACTGCTGCAATTGCCGAAACCAGTTCGGGCAAGGAGGTTGCAATGGCTGTCAGGAAGGTGCCGACGGCAGTTTCGCTAATCCCGGTTTTATCGACGATTGCCAGTCCGCATTCGCCGATTGTGTAACCGGCAATCGCCGTAATCGCGGCGTAGGCCAGAAATTCTGCCCATAAACGCAGCGTGGTTTCAGGATGATGATCCACTGCATCTTCCTTGGCATCCTCGTCGGTCAGATCGGTCTTGCGCGGTTGCCACATCGGTTGATGGCGGATTTCGGCAAGCAATGACAGGCCGAAACCATAAAGGATGAACAACAGGATCGATACCGGGTGGATATGCAATATTGACCAGTCTGGGCCAGCATAAGCCAGAAGCGGCAGGGCAAGCATACTGACCAGTAGGGTCGCCTGCGCCAGTCCTGCGGCGCTGGCGGCAGCATGTTCCAGATTACCTTTGCGATACAAAAAATCGGCGATTGCCAGAAAGGTCGTCTGGGCTGCGATGCCACCCAGGGCATTGCCGATGGCAAGATCGGTATGTCCCTGCCATGCGGTTACAACTGAAAGAACACTTCCTGGAAGGCTCGTTGACATGCCGACAAAAACCGCACCGGCAATGATTTGTCCCATGCCGGTGCGCTCGGCCAATTTGAGGGCAATTGTTGCCAGCCGTGTTCCGGCAAAGCCGATAACCAATGCGCAGATTAAAAACAGTCCGAGAATGGACCAAAGTGGGAGGCTCGCAATTGCAGGCAGCATCAAAACGTCTTTTGTTCAGATCTGGCCGCATTTGCATCGGGGCGGCTTTACCTGCCCTTTATGACGCGTCGGGTGCCGTCATGTTCCCAGTTTTTCCAAAGTTAGAACACTTCGCTGTCCGGACGTGCCAGCGGTTTGTTTTCCGTATGTTCGATAACTTCTTCGCGGGCGCGATGCGTGATGTCAATCGGCTCGCCCTGGCGGTTGTCGGGGCGAACACGGCCAAAGAAATCGGAAAGTTCCTTGGCCACGTTTTCAGGGCCTGTGACCTGACGCAGCGTAAAGCTGTGACCCAGCCGGTCGGTGACATGAAGGTCGCCATAGTCAAAGATATTGCCGATGACGCTTTTGCTGATCTGGGTGCTTTTGATCGACTCAAACCCGCGATCATCCTGATCTTTTCGCAGAACGCCGCTGCGTGTGACAATGCGGTTATTGGTGATGACACGTTCAAAGAAAAACAGATCGCGAATGGCCGTGAGCGGCAAAAGAATACTGTCGCGTGCCGCGCGCGTTGAAACGCCAAGGGCTCGTTTCAACAGCTTCCAGATAATTGAAATGAGCGCGATGATCACACCAAACAGCGCAATCGAAAAGACGAATTCATATTCTTCCCAGACCCGATCAAGGGCAGCAAAGGCTTCGGGGCCGGTCAGAAGGGCGCGGGCCTGTGGCATCAGGAAATCGTAAATTGCGCGCCAGTGGTAGGATGCGTAAATCAGAACCGCAATCCAGATGATCTTGATGAGACCGGGGACAAGGATCGAAACCGGTGAAATCGGCAAATCCATGATCACCACCTCGCCATCATGCAGATGGCGGCGAATGCCCTTGAAGGGTTTGCTTTCGGCGGTGGTATCGTTTTTCCGGCTCATGCAGTCTGTCCTGTTTTGTGCAAACGCTACAACATACGGCGCGATCAGAATTTCGCAAGCCGCAGAGGGACTTGAGGCAGCCTCTCGGGCGTTTGTACTACGTGGATGATCTGTGATTTTTACAGTTGCCAAAAGAGGCAAAGTCGCGCTTATCTTCGCGAACCGGTTGCGCCACAATCCGGCAGCCAAAAAACAACAACGTCCAAGCAAGAGCCCCGCATGATCCCGTTCTTCGGTGAAGCCGCCGCCTTTACTGCCGCTATGGCATGGGCGACGTCGAGCATGATTTTCTCCAACATTGGCGGCAAGGTCGGCGCACAGACGGTCAATCGCGGGCGTCTGGCCTGCTCGATCACCTGTCTAACATTGCTTCACTGGCTGCTTGAAGGGCAGCCATGGCCAAATGCTGTGACATGGGAACAGCTTGGCTGGCTGTCACTGTCTTCGGTTCTGGGGCTTGTGATCGGCGACGCCATGCTGTTTCAGGCCTTTGTCACCTTGGGGGCACGACTATCGATGCTGATGATGTCGACCGTGCCGATCATGGGGGCAGTGCTGGGCTGGGTTCTGTTTGACGAAGTCCTTAGCCCTCAGGAAATGTCGGGTATTGCGCTTGGCATTGGTGGCATCCTTTTGGTCATCATGATGAGAAAGGGGCGTCCTGTCGGGTTGGAAGGGCGCAATTATCTGGTCGGGATCCTGTTTGGACTTGGTGGTGCGATTGGTCAGGTTGCCAATCTGGTGACGGCGAAATATGCGCTGATCGGCGGTTATTCCGCACTGTCGGCGACATGGATCAGAACCTTTGTCGCGGTTGTAATCATGTGGGGAATTGCGATTGCCATGGGGCGTGCACGCCGCACCATCGTGGCGTGCAGTGCGCCGGATGTCGGGCGGTGGCTGTTCCTTGGTGCCTTTATCGGCCCGGCTTTGGGCGTATGGCTTTCGATGGTCGCGGTTCAGAATGCCAATGTTGGCATTGCCTCGACCCTGATGGCGTTGCCACCGGTTCTGCTGATCGTTTACGAAGGTCTGATTTTGCGCCGCCCGGTCGGCCCGCAGGCCATCATCGGAACCTGCATGGCCTTTGGCGGGGTTGCCCTTTTATTCCTGCATTGATCGTTGTTTTTGCCGCTGCCTGAACCAGATCGGGATGAATGCCAGATTGGCAATCAGGCTGATCCCGAACAGGATTGCTGCCCATAACGGAAGGTCAAGCAAGGCACCTGTGCCGCGAAGGCTGGGTGCGGCCGGTTCGGATGATTTTGATGCGTCTATTGTATCTGCCGTATCT
>CBIHMD010000015.1:0-14819 GCA_966210655.1 uncultured Thalassospira sp. | reverse complement strand
CCTGTGCATCAATCACCGTGTTGCTGTAAAAGGTATTTCCGCTGCCAATTTTTAATATGCCCGGCGATGCCGCATCAAGCCGGACGGCAGGATGGAAAATGTTGTCGCGCCCGATATCGGCATGGATGCTGATCAGGGTTGAAAACGGATCAAGGATGGCATTCCCGGCCTTTGTCAGCGCCATAAGGGCCGATATCGACAGATAGCCAAGCTTGCTGCGTTGTTCGTCGATCAAATCGATCAGGCTGGATTGCGTGATAGCGTCCGTCATGCGGTTTGCCCCTGTCTTGGTCTTGCCGTGACGCTATCACAAAAGACATCCGGGTAATCAGCCACAAAAAAAGGCTGCCTTTAAAGACAGCCTGATTTTTGCAGCAATGCTGAAGATCGTAATGACGAGGCTTAGGCAGCCTGGTCAGCAAGTGCGCGTGCCATCTGGCTCAGCGCTTCCTGATGTTTTTCGTGCTTGATGCTGGCGAAGTTACGCGCCAGTTCAAGGCACATGCGCTGACGCGCATTAAGCTCGCTTGCCTGATTACCGTCGAGGCCTTCATAGAAGTAGCTGACAGGAACGCCCAGGACCTGGGAGATTTCGTAAAGGCGACCGGCAGAAATGCGGTTGATCCCGCGCTCGTATTTGTGAGCCTGCTGGTAGGTAACACCGATCAGATCGGCCATCTGCTGCTGGGACAGACCCAGCATGATGCGACGCTCGCGAATACGCTGACCGACATATCGGTCCGTATCGGTTGCACGGTTCGCGCGTTTCGGTTCTTCGTTTGAGGCAATCTCAGTCATTGCATATTTTTCCGTTATCAACCGCCAGTTATTAATTCCCACTCGGGATGCTGTCAGGCTTGTTAAATTTGCCTATCTGCCGCAATCATTTGGCACCCGTTTCAGAGCCTCAGAATTACGGCAGATATCTGAACATTGGTCAGATATTGGTCTCAGCAATCCGCCAGAAGCTAGCTATATAGGTCAATTCGCCTGCCGTTGTCTAGTGCGTTAGGCGAAAAAAAGACATGGCTTTCTGAGCCATAGGGTGTGGAATGCCTTGCATAGCTGGCATGCAATTCCTGAATGACCGCAGGTTGCAAAAGGTTTTCCTGAGGTAAAAGTTGACCCAGAAGCTGCGCCCAAAATGCTGCACTGCCCCCGGGATCATGGGGTTCAAGCCATGCGCCACCGTTCTGCGCAATTTCCCGTACAGGCGAAACCAGCGCAGTGATATCCATCCCGATCCCGGCAGGGCCGTCCGTTCCACTACTTGCAGCGTCGGGCCTGCGGGCCGGGTGCAAGGGGATCGGTGTTATCGCTGTCATGTCATTTCATGGTTGTCTGGCAAGTTAACGGGCGTTGGCAGAGACTCCGTGCAATGGTTGACCGACCCGGCAAAAATTGCCGCCTGCGACAGGTGCCGGGCGGTGAAAAAACGTTAATGAAAAGTTTATGCAGGAATGATGCCGATGCCGGTGAGCAAGCATTTGATCAACCGATTTGATCGGGCAATAAAAAAGCCCCGGATGATCCGGGGCTTTCCGCAAGGTCGTAAAGCTGCGGCCTTGTGGCGCTTTTACTTGCCCGCCTTGGTGTTCACCAGGCTGTTAAGCTGCGCCTGCATGGCTTCAAGCTGGCTTTTCAGGTCATCAAGGGATGCGTCATTTTTTGCCGGTTTGCCGTTCTTGGCGGCCTCGGCACTCGCATTCGCCTTGTCGTTTTCTTCCTGCAGGAAGGGGGAGAACATCTTCATGGTCTGTTCAAACAGTGCCATGTTCTGTTTGTTCATTTCCTCGAACTGGCCGAACGGGAAAATCCCCTGCATCGTGCCCTGCATATATTCGCGCATCTGTTCCTGATTATGCGCAAACGACCGCATCGCCTGTTCAAGGTAGCCCGGCACCAGCCCCTGAAGGCTGTCGCCATAGAACCCGATCAATTGACGCAGGAAGCTGATAGGCAGCAGATTCTGCCCCTTGTTTTCTTCCTCGACAATAATCTGGGTCAGGACCGGTCGGGTGATATCCTCGCCGGTCTTGGCGTCATAAACGACGAAATCGGTATTGTCCTTGACCATCTGCGACAGGTGGTCAAGCGTCACATACGAACTGGTCGCAGTGTTATAAAGGCGGCGGTTCGCGTATTTCTTGATAACGACGCGATCCTGATCATCTGATTTTTTCGTGGTCATGACGTTATTCCCTGCTTCCCTGTTTCCCGGACGTTTCGCGTGGGCAGTGCGGTATGAAATACCTTGTTTGCGTTTGCACAAATTTGAATGTTGCGCAGCATTTTGAATTTTGCGCCTGCTCAAGCGTTCACAAGAGTGCCGTGTAAATTCCAATGTGTCCAGTGTTCAACGCGATGTGCGCTGCGAAAAACAACCTCTGGTCCCGGTTGTTGCCGCGCAGCAATGGATTTCGTTTTCGCACACGCACGAACCTCCTATAGTGTTAATCAGTCGCAAGGCGTATCCGATCTGCGCGATCTGAACAAAAATCAGGGGAAGCAACAGTGTCCGAAGCAAGGGTGAAAAAGGATCAGGTTTCCGGTGATCTGCCCGATGCCGATCCTGACGATCATCTGGATAATCTGGCCCGCCAGTTCATGGATCTTTGGCGTGAACAGGTTGCCGCCACGGCCGATGGTGCCGACGCGGCAAGCGCCATCGGGCGGCTTTATGCATCGCTTGGGGCCGATACATCGCGCATCGGGGAGGGGTTTGAAGCATGGGGCAAACTGATCGGGCAACTGGCGACCGGCCAGAAACCCGGTGCATTTCCTGGTGCGGTGCCGGGCGGTTTCCCCGGCATGATGCCCGGAATGACACCCGACATGATCCCGGAAATGATGCCCGGAATGATTAAGGGCACACCGATGGACCCGGCAGCCAACCCAATGGCGGCCATGTTCAATCAGATGTCAAAAATGGCAATGCCCGGTTTTCCGCCCGGTGGGCCTTTCCCGCCGAATATGGCGACGATGCCCGGGATGACCAGCGCAACCAGCGCTGACGAAAAGGCCCATCCAGATGCAGTCGCCAAAGATGCCGATACGGTCAAGGCCGCTGCAGGCAGGACGGAAAAGACAGGCAAAAGCAAGAAAACGGGGCAGGGAAAAAATGAGCGCGCAATACCGACAGCAGACAAACCCGCCCAAACGGGCAAGCAACCGTCGTGCGGGGCCAAGGCCGCTGGCGATGCATCTGGCGGTCGAGATGACGAGCTGGCTCAGCTCGCGCGCCGCATTGCCGATCTTCAGGAAACAATTTCTGCCCTGGAGGCCGGAACTGCAGGAACAGGCGAAAAAGCTCCTGACCGAGATGGAAAACCATCATCCTGACGATATCGCACAGGCACTTGATCGCGTCGCCTTTGCCAGTCAGTCAGCGTTTCATGATGGTGTGCGCGCCTATCAGAAACATGGCTATAAACGCGGGGGCGATGATGCGCCCGTAATCTGGGAAGATGGTGCAACCCGCATCCGCGATTACGGCGCGATCAACGAAGCCAAACCCAAAAGCCCGCTTGGCATTGTTGTGCTGGTGCCGTCGCTGGTGAATCGTGGCTATATCCTTGATCTGAACAAAAAACGAAGCTTCGCACGTTTTCTGGCCAAGGCCGGATACCGGCCGCTTCTGGTCGATTGGGGCTATCCCGGCGAAGAAGAAACCCATTACGGCCTTGATGATTACATCGCGGGCCGTCTGGTCACCGCCCTTCAGGACATCGCCGATATGAATGGCGGGCCGGTGCCGATGATCGGCTATTGCATGGGCGGTGTGCTCGCACTCGCCGCGACCTTGCTCGACCCGGCACAGGTATCGCGTCTGGCGCTGTTGGCGACCCCTTGGGATTTCATGGCGGCGGGCCCGACGCAGGGGCGTATCGCTGCGGCCTTTGCGCCGTCCTTGCCCCATATGCTGTCGATCCATGACAGCCTGCCGGTTGATGTGCTGCAAAGCCTGTTTGCCAGCCTCGATCCCTTTATGATTGGCGAGAAGTTTCGCCGGTTTGCCTCCATCCCGGCCAATTCGGCCAAGGCCGATGATTTTGTCGCCCTTGAAGACTGGTTGAATGATGGTGTGCCGCTGACGCGCCGGGTGGCGATTGATTGCCTGATCGGCTGGTATGTCGAAAACAAACCGGCCAAGGGCGAATGGCAGATCGACGGCATTGATATCAACCCGGCCGATATAAGCTGCCCGACACTTGCCGTCATCCCGGAAAATGACCGGATCGTCCCGCCCGAAAGCGCGCAGGCCCTTTTCGCATCCCTGCCCGAAGATATGCGAACCGAATTGCATCCATCGGCCGGTCACATCGGCATGATGGTCGGATCGCGCGCGGAAAAATCCACATGGGTGCCGATGCTCGACTGGCTGGCGGAGACGAAGTAATCAGGAACCGGTTTCGTGTGCCGCCACCGGGGCGGTTTGCCAACGCAGCGTCAGACGTGCAAGGGCGGCAATGATCAGCAATGTCAGGATCACCCGCCCGACCAGAACGACCCAGATATCTGCACCAAGGGCCAGCATGATCGCCGTATCCTCGATCAGGGAATGCGACAGCGACAGCCAGCTTAGCGACAGAAAAAGGGTGCGTGGCGGGAAGTTCTTTTTGCGTGCCTCGTCAATGATCAGCGCCCCGCCATAGGTCAGGCCCAGCAACACCCCAATGGTCGTGACCGGTGCCACATCGCGTGACAGACCCGACACCCGCAGGATCGGCATCATGCCGCGTGTAATGCGGTCGGTAATGCCGGTTTTTTCAAGGATATCCAGCAGCACAAGCAATCCGACAATCACCGCAAAGCTGACAACAAGCGATTTGACGGTCTGGATGGACCAGTCGATCCAGCCATCAAGACCGGTGGCGGCAACAACTGTTTCACCGCCGGCCATCCATGAAAAATCAACCGGTTCGGAAAGCCATCCGGTGGTGTTGCTGATCCAAGTGACCAGTGCGGCGTAAAATACTGCCGTGCCAAGACGAAGGGCCGTGGTCGCGATCAGGCTGGCTCCGGCGCGTTTCACAATCGCCTGTTCGACCGGAAGCCCATGCGCAAACAGCATCATCGCGCAAAGGGCACTAAGCTGGGCTGCTGTCATATCGAGATGGGCCGATAACCCGATAAACGCCCCGACCGCACCATACATGCTGACCAGCGCGCAGGTCGCCCAGATCAAACCGGCTTCGGGTGGCAATCCGATCAGGCTCATGACGGGGGACAGCATGTCGGAGGCAAAGGCAACCGCCCCGAACTCGTCGGCAATGCGCACAACGATCATCACCGGCAACATGATCTTGATCAGGGTGATGAACAAACGCTGGCTGCGGTTTAGCAAATTCAGGAAATAGCGATGCATGGGGCGAAAGGGTCCGGGGTTGAAAAATGGTGGTACGAGGGGCTGGGTAGGGCGTCTATGTGGGGCATTCGACTAATACCGGCATCCTCGCATGCCCGCTATATTATTAGGCAGCGAAAATGAGCAGTTTTGTGCAATAATAAAGCGTTGTTTCAGTGGTATGCGCTGTGGAGTTGCAGGAAATGGCTAATCTGGATCGGATTGATACCAAAATTCTGCGTCTTTTGCAGGAAAATGCCGATATCCCGAATGCAACGCTTGCTGATCGTGTCGGACTGTCGCCCTCGGCATGTTTGCGACGTGTGACAAAGCTGCGGGAAACCGGTGTCATTCGCAAAACTGTTGCCGTTCTTGATCCTGCGGCTGTCGGGCGTCCCCTGACCGCCGTGATCAATCTGGAATTCCATCGCCATGGAAACCGATACCGGCAGGATTTTATCAAAAAGGTCAGAGAACTCGATGCTGTCCGGCAATGCTATCTGGTAACCGGAGAGGTCACAGGCGTCCTCACCCTTTATATGCGCGACATGGCCGAATATACCGCGTTATGCGAAACCCTGTTTGATGCCGATGACAATATCGTCTGGTACCGCACCTATATCGCGACCGAGATATTAAAGGATGAAATCGGGGTTGCGTTATAGGCGTTTCGGGCAAACTATGAAGGAACGGGTTCGTTACAGACCTTCGCGGCCAAACTACACGCAATGGATGAACGGGATACTTCTGTTTCGCGGAAACAAAACTGTCCGAAAGTGGTGCGTATCAATGCTTGGCTTTTTGTTGCGTCGCGATAAGATCGTGGAAGGATTGCAGGGCGGATCGAACGGGATCGTCACGAATCCGGGGAAAACGTATTCAAGATATAATCGGAGGGTTTCATGACAGACGTCGTAATTGTGGGTGCAGCACGCACACCGATCGGCGCTTTTAGCGGTTCGCTGGCCAATACCCCGGCACACGAGCTTGGAGCTGTTGCCATCAAGGCGGCTCTGGAACGTTCCGGTGTCGAGGCTGACGCTGTAAACGAAGTGATTTTCGGTCAGGTTCTGACCGGCGGTGCGGGCCAGAACCCTGCACGTCAGGCCGCGATTGGTGCCGGTATCCCTTATAGCGCAACCGCCTTTGTCATCAATCAGGTCTGTGGCTCGGGCCTTCGCACCGTTGCCCTTGCCGCCCAGCAGATCATGGCGGGAGATGCCAAAATCGTTGTCGCCGGTGGTCAGGAAAACATGTCCATGTCACCGCATGTCGCCAATCTGCGCGCCGGTCACAAGATGGGCGATGTCAAATTCATCGACAGCATGATCAAGGATGGCCTGTGGTGTGCTTTCAACGGTTATCACATGGGCAATACCGCGGAAAACATCGCCAATAAATGGCAGATCACCCGCGAAGATCAGGATGCCTTCGCGACCGCGTCACAGAACAAGGCCGAAGCCGCCCAGAAATCCGGTCGCTTCAATGATGAAATCGCACCCGTCACCCTTTCCTCGCGCAAGGGCGATGTGGTCTTTGACGCCGATGAATATCCGCGCCACGGTGCATCCATCGAAGGCATGGCAAAGCTCCGCCCGGCGTTTGACAAGGAAGGCACGGTAACCGCAGGTAACGCATCGGGCATCAATGACGGGGCCGCTGCCCTGATTGTCATGTCGGCCGATGAAGCCGCCAAACGCGGCCTGACCCCGCTTGCGACGATCAAAAGCTGGGCCACCGCGGGTGTCGATCCGGCTGTCATGGGCTCCGGCCCGATCCCGGCATCGCGCAAGGCTCTTGAAAAGGCTGGCTGGTCGGTTGGTGACCTTGACCTGATCGAAGCCAACGAAGCCTTTGCCGCACAGGCAATTGCGGTCAACCGCGACATGGGCTGGGATACCGACAAGGTCAACGTCAATGGCGGGGCGATTGCCCTTGGCCATCCAATCGGCGCATCGGGCGCACGTGTCTTTACCACCCTGCTTCACGAAATGCAGAAACGCGATGCCAAAAAGGGCCTTGCGACATTGTGCATTGGCGGCGGTATGGGGGTCGCACTGTGCGTCGAACGCTGATCGCTTCGAACCATCTGAATTGATGAAACGTGCAGGGCGGCCTCCTTTGGGGGCTGCCCTGTTTGTTTGGATTTTACGGTCGCATGAAATTCGACCAAAGTTCACGCATTTCACGTGACATGGATGATGGAGAAGAAATAAAGTTACGTTTATGGTCTATTTTGTGGACTATAATTTCGCATGTCGTAGAAGGGCAAGCTACGGGATACCGATACATGAATTGGATGACTGAAGTTTAGGGAGGCGACCATGACAAAGACAGCACTGGTAACCGGTGGTACGCGTGGAATTGGCAGGGCAATCAGCCTGGCGCTTAAGGACGCGGGCTATACGGTTGCGGCAAACTATGCCGGCAATGACGAAGCCGCGCGCGCCTTCACCGACGAAACTGGCATTGCGACCTTTAAATGGAGTGTCGCGGACGCGGATGCCTGTGCCGATGGCATCCGGCAAGTCGAATCCGAAGTCGGCCCGGTCGATTTCCTGATCAATAATGCCGGTATCACCCGTGATGGCTTCATGCACAAGATGTCCGTCGATCATTGGCAGGCAGTAATCGAAACCAACCTGAGCTCGCTATTCTATATGACCAAGCCGGTTCTGGATGGCATGCGCGAACGCGGCTTTGGCCGGGTCGTCAATATCTCCTCGATCAATGGTCAGGCCGGTCAGCTTGGCCAGACCAACTATTCCGCGGCCAAGGCCGGGGTGCACGGCTTTACCAAGGCATTGGCACAGGAAGTCGCGCGCAAGGGTGTCACGGTCAATACCATCGCGCCGGGTTACATCAATACCGACATGGTTGCCGCCGTTCCTGAAAAGGTTCTGGAAGGCATCATCGCCAAAATTCCGGTCGGCCGTCTGGGCGAGGCCGAGGAAATTGCACAGGCCGTGCTGTTCCTGTGTGGCCCGAATTCCGGCTTCATCACTGGTTCCTGCCTTTCGCTGAATGGCGGGCAGCATATGTGCTGATTGCACCTGCTTGCGTTCAAATTCATCAAAACACCCCGCAGTAATCTGCGGGGTGTTTTGCATTCGGGATCACGCCCGAATAATGTCTTCGGTCTTTACAGCCTTGGCAAACGCATCGGCCAGAATGGCCAGTTCGGCACGGTGCAATTCTGCAGCCGGGATGGCACCGTGATCGGTGGTTGCGGGCAGGTCACGTGTGGTGACTGCATCCCCGGCGATGGTAACCTGCAATCCCTGTTCGTTGGCGGAACGTGCGGTGGTCGACACGCAGACATGGGTCATGAAACCGGCCAGCACCACATGTTTCAATCCGGCCTGATCAATCAGGTCGCGCAGATTGGTTCCACCAAAGGCATTGGGCACATTCTTTGTCAGAACCGGCTCGCCCTCATGGGGCGCAACTTCGTTCATGATCGTGGCATACGGACCTTCGGGATCAAACAATCCCTTCCCGTGATGCTGGATATGGATCAAGGTGCCGTTCTGCGCACGCCAATGGGCGATCAGGCGGGCAATATTGTCCAGTGCCGGTTCAAGCTCTGATAGCTTCAACCGCCCGCTGCGATATTCTTCCTGGGCATCGATCACGATCAATGCCGCATCACGAACCGATCCGGTCGGTAGTTCAACGCCAAGAATCTCAAAGATGGATTGTGCGCTCATGGTGGCTGTCCTTTCAAAGTCATTTGGATGGCCTGATCATGCATCTGCATGTTTGCAGTTTAAATCCGTCAATTTGCAGATATAATCTGCGTATATACAGAAATCATAACCGGGTGACGATCCATGGATTGGGAAGCCTTACGGACATTCGCAGTCGTTTGCCGCGCAAATACCATGAGTGCCGCCGCACGTGAACTTGGCGTGAACCAGACGACAATCGCGCGTCGTATTGCCCGGCTTGAAGAAACCACCGGCTTTCCCGTCCTGCTGCGTCGGGATGGCCAGATGAGCCCGACATTGCGTGCGCAAAGCCTTCTGAAAACCGCAAGGGCGATGGAGGCCGAAGTCAGCACCTTGCTCGAAGCAAATGGCACTCTGTCGGAAAAGGCGGTCCGTCCGGAAATATCGGGTGTTGTTCGCGTTGCCGGAGTGGATGTGATTTTTGAAAACTGCATCGCCCCGCGTCTGGGGGAACTGACATCAAATCATCCGTCCCTTTGCGTCGAACTGATTGGCGGCAACCGCAATCTAAGCCTGCCGCAACGTGAAACCGATATTGCACTGCGCCTTGCCCGGCCACAAACCGGAGCATTCCACATCCGGAAAATCGGGGTGATGGAATACGGTATTTACGGTCCGGCCGGGATGGACGACCCGACCACTGCACCGTGGGTCGATCTTGACGATGCGTTTGCCGACAAACCCGAACAGATATGGCTCAACCGCCATTTCCCCAATCGCCACACCATCAGTCGATCCAACCGCGGATCCATCATGGCGACGATCGCATGTGCTGCCAATGCCTTTGCCCTGCTGCCACGATGCTTGGGGGATCGTATCCCGGGGCTGGCGCGCAAACCCGATATCGATCCGGAGGGACGCGAAATCTGGCTCCTGATCCATCAGGACATGCGCCATGTGCCGCGTGTGCGGGTTGTTGCCGAATGGGTGTCTGATGTGCTGACTGGCAGTGGGGCAATTAAATCCATGTGACTCTGCATTGTTCGTTTGACAGTGCTTTGTACTGGTTGTGATTGTTGAAATACTACAACTTATGCTGCGAGCAGGGACAGGCCATGGACGAGCACGAAAAATACACATCGGCCAACCGTGCCGCATGGGATGCCTCCGCACCGTTGCATGAAGTCGGTGAAACCTGGCAAAGACTTTTGGCCGAGGTCGCGAAAGCCGATTTCTCGACATTCGACGAAACCTTGCGGGAAACGCTGGAGGATGTCGGTGTCACAGGAAAACGTGTCGTGCAGGTGTGCTGCAATAACGGTCGCGAAGTATTGTCTTTGTCGGCCATGGGCGCAAAAACTGTGCTTGGGATTGATCAATCCGATGCATTTCTCGCGCAAGCCGGGAAGCTGGCTCATCTATCGGGACGGGAATGTGATTTCCTCTGTGCTGACATTTACGAGTTACCGCAAGACACACCGGGCGATTTTGACCTTGGTTTGATTACCATCGGCGTTCTGAACTGGATGCCGGACCTGACAGGTTTCTTTGATGTTGTCTCGGCGTTGTTGGCCCCGGGTGGGGAACTTGTCATTTATGAAACGCATCCGTTTCTTGAAATGTTTGATCCGTCTGCTGCCGATCCGTTTTCACCGTCCCAATCCTATTTTGACCGTGGACCACACGCAAACGAAGATACCATCACCTATGACGGATCAGATGGCGGGCAGGGGCCGGTTTCATGGTGGTTTTCCCACACGATGGGCGAAATCGTGTCTGCTGCTGTCGCGGCCGGATTAAAGCTGGAACGCTTCAACGAGTATCCGCATTCAAATCGCGAAGTTGAATTTGATATCTATGAAGACAGGGAAGCCCAAATCCCGATGTGCTACACGCTCGTGTTGCGAAAAGAACGGTAACTCAAACCATCCCATCAGGCGCCATTTATAAGAATGGCTGTGTCGAGCTTGCTGTGCTCGGCAACAGTTCTGGCATTGGGGATATCATTGTCTAATGCTTTTTGCCGTGCCGAGTGCGGGTTATGTCCATGATCCAGCCACCGTTGCACAAGACGCTTTTCCAGAACCGGAAGCGGTATGTCGATGAACAGGGTCAGGTCGAACAGGCCTGCCAACTGGTTCCAAGGCGACTGGTTGAGCAACAGATAATTGCCTTCGATCAGCACGATCCGATGGCTGCGTGAAACGCATCGCGCCGATCCGCGTGACAGTTCCAGATTGCGGTCAAACACTGGCACATAAACATCGTCATCATCGGCATGAATGGCATCAAGGGTGCGTTTGAACCCGCCGGTATCAAAGGTTTCCGGCGATCCTTTGCGCGGCAGCAAGCCGCGTTCGGAAAGGATGGCGTCATCGAAATGAAAACCATCCATCGGCACGACAACAGCCCCGGCCTCATCACCCCCCAGATGGTGATGAAGCCGTTCGGACAAGGTTGACTTGCCCGAGGCTGGAGCCCCGGCGATCGCGACAAGGAGGCGGCGATCGCCAATCTGTTTATCCCTGATCATCGCCGTCAGGATATCGATATCCGGTGTCATTCAATCATGCCGCCGCCGATATTTCTGGCGGTTCCTTGGCACCGGTCATGAAGGCAACCGCATCGGACATACTGTAATCATCGGGATTGATGGTACACAGTCGTTTACCCAAACGATGAACATGGATGCGGTCCGCCACCTCGAATACATGCGGCATATTGTGCGAAATCAGCACAATCGGCATGCCGCGTGATTTGACATCGGCAATGAGTTCCAGCACCCGGCGGCTTTCCTTGACGCCGAGTGCCGCAGTTGGTTCATCCATGATGACGACGCGCGACCCGAAGGCCGCCGCACGGGCAACCGCAACCCCCTGGCGCTGCCCGCCCGAAAGCGTTTCGACCGCCTGATTGATGTTCTGGATGGTCATCAGGCCAAGCTCGGTAAGCTTTTCACGTGCGATGCGTTGCATGCCCTTATGATCAAGGGCACCGAAATATTTGCCCATAAAGCCGGGTTTGCGAAGCTCGCGCCCCATGAACATATTGTCTGCAATCGAAAGGGCGGGCGAAAGCGCAAGGTTCTGATAAACCGTTTCGATCCCGGCTTCGCGGGCTTCCATCGGTGATGAAAAACGCACCGGTCTACCATCAAGCTCGATCACGCCTTCATCAACCGTGATCGCACCTGAAAGTGCCTTGATCAGGGATGATTTTCCCGCACCGTTATCGCCGATCACCGCAAGGACTTCACCGGGATAAAGATCGAAATCCGCCTGATCAAGTGCGGTGACACGGCCATAGCGTTTAACGATACCGCGTGCGCTTAGAACCGGTTTTTTGTCCATGCTCATGACGATACCTTTCTGATCCACTGGTCGATGGCAACGGCGATAATCGTCAGCCAGCCGATTGCAAACACCTGCCAAAGAACATCAACGCCCACAAGCCGAAGCCCCGAATTGAACACGCCCACAATCAGGGCGCCGATCAACGGGCCAATGATCGACCCGCGCCCGCCAAACAGCGAAATGCCGCCAATCACAACTGCGGTAATCGATTGCAGGTTTGCTTCCTGAAAACTTTGCGGCGAAACCGATCCAACACGCCCGATCGATGCCCACGCACCAATGCCACATACTAGCCCGGCCAGACCATAAACCATGATAAGCGTGCGGTTGGTACGAATGCCCGAAAGCTCGGCGGCTTCCTTGTCGTCGCCGATGGCATAAACATGCCGGCCCCAGCTTGTATGGTTCAGGATGTACCAAAGGACGGCAAAAATCATCAGCATCAGGACCGAGCCATAGGTAATCCGCGCTCCGCCAATCGCGATGTTTTCGCCAAAGAATTTCAAAAGCGGTGCAATTTCATCCAGCGTCTGGCTGCGGATTGATTGTGCGCCCGAAAGCCACAAGTTCAGCGCAAAGAAAATATTCCACGTGCCCAGTGTCACAATGAACGGCGGCAACTTGATCCGGGTCACCAGAAACCCGTTCAGCATCCCGGCCAGAATACCGCCGACAAACCCGATCAGGATCGCAAGCGGGGCGGGCACGCCAAGCGTAATCGCAAGTTGCCCCATAATGACCGACATCAGCACCATGATCGCGCCAACCGAAAGATCAATCCCGGCAGTCAGGATCACAAGGCTTTGTGCGGCGGCCAGAATGCCGATGATCGAAACCTGCTGCACAATCAGCGACAGATTGAACGGCGAAAAGAACTTCGATCCCGCCAGCGCGCCAAAGATGATGATCGAAATGGCAAGGACGATCACCGGCACCATCGTCGGGTTGCCATGCAGGAAATGCTGCGTGGCATCCAGAAAGTTCCGGCGTTTATGTTCGAACTGCGCAACCGCCTTTTCGCTGGCGTCAAGCGTCTTTTCGAAGTCCTGGATTGTGCGAGAGGTGCGAGCAGGGTCGCTCATCGCTTCCTCCCGGCTTGGTCGTGAACATGGGGTGCGTCAAGTCATGCACAACAGTTCAGCAATCGGCCCCGCCCGCTCTGATGACGGGCTTGGGACACAGACCAAGTGTAACCTTTTTGTAGGACAAGAGGGCGGCGTTTATGACCGCCCTCCTCGAATATCAGAAAGTCATGCTCCGGGGCTTAGCCCCAGCAGCGTTTCATGCCTTCATCGATATCAATCGACGGAACGCCTTCTGCCGGATCGCCGGTCACAAGGTTAACCCCGGTGTCGTAGAAGTTAAGCCCTTCGGTATTGGCCGGCTTTTCACCACTTTCGGCCCAGGCCTTGATCGCCTCGATCCCCTTGGATGCCATATCCAGCGGATATTGCTGCGACGTTGCGCCAATCACGCCATCCTTGACGTTCAAAACACCCGGGCAGCCGCCATCAACCGATACAATCAGAACGCCTTCTTCCATATCAAAGGCTTTCAGCGCCTCATAGGCACCGGCGGCTGCCGGTTCGTTGATGGTATAGACGACATTGATTTCGGAATCCTGCTGCAACAGGTTTTCCATCGCCTTGCGGCCGCCTTCCTCGTTGCCGTTGGTGATGTCGTGGCCAACGATGCGGGGATCATCCTCGTCACCAATTTTGTTCGGATCCTTGATATCGATCCCGAACCCTTTCATGAAGCCCTGATCACGCAGAACATCAACCGACGGCGCACTTGGCGTCAGGTCAAGAAACGCAATCTTGGCATCGGCTGCCTTGTCGCCAAGTTTGGCTGCCGCCCACTGGCCGATCAGCTCGCCCGCCTTGAAGTTGTCGGTGGCAAAGGTCGCATCGGCGGCATCAATTGGCTCAAGCGGGGTATCAAGCGCAATCACCAGCAATCCGGCATCGCGGGCCTTCTTCACCACCGGCACAATCGCCTTGGTGTCTGATGCGGTCAGAAGGATACCCTTCGCACCCGATGCGATGCAGGATTCAATCGCCTGCACCTGGGTTTCATGATCGCCATCGATTTTACCGGCAAAGGTCGAAAGCTCGATACCATTGGAAATCGATGCGGCGGTCGCACCTTCCTTCATCTTCACAAAGAACGGGTTGATATCGGTTTTGGTAATAAGGCAGGCACCGATTTCATCGGCTTTGGCAGCATGCGGTGCAGCAGCAAGGCCAAACGCAAGCGCCCCAAGGGTGGCGCCAACAAGAGTCTTCTTCATCTGTTTCCTCCCAAGAATAACCTGATGTTCGGCCATGTTGGCCGGATTTGTTCATTTTGCGACAGGTGGAACGTGTCGTTACGCACGTCTTTTCTTCCTGTCTGTTGCCTACGACACACCAAATGCCCGAACCTGTCAATTAATAAATCCAATTG
>CBIHMD010000014.1:0-14857 GCA_966210655.1 uncultured Thalassospira sp. | reverse complement strand
GTCATTTCAAGAGCGAATTGTTCGGCAAGCGGCAGAATATCATCGGATCGTTCTCGAAGTGGCGGTACCGCAATCACATCAAAAGCCAGTCGATCAAGCAGGTCGGCGCGGAATTTTCCCTGATGGGCCAGTTCGCGCAGGTTTTCATTGGTGACGCCAATCACGCGGGTATCGACTTTGATCACGTCAGAGCCGCCAACCCTTTCGATCTCGCCGTATTCAACAACGCGGAGAAGTTTTTCCTGCACCATCGGGCTGGCGGTGGCGATTTCGTCCAAAATAATGGTGCCGCCATGTGCGCGTTCAAATCGTCCGACATGGCGTTTGGTGGCCCCGGTAAATGCGCCGGCCTCGTGGCCAAACAGTTCGGTATCAAGCAGGCTTTCGGTCAGGGCCGCGCAATTGACCTTGATCAGCGGGCCGCCCCAGCGCCGGGACAGGTAATGCAGGCGTGAAGCAATCAGTTCCTTGCCTGATCCGCGTTCGCCGATCACCAGACATGGGCGTTCAATCGGCGCCAGACGTGAGACATGTTCAAGGGCGGCAAGGAAAACGGGGTCTTCGCCCAAGATCGGTTGTAAACTATCCATTTCGCGAAAAACGTTATCGAAAAATGAAATTGAAGTCGCGAAAAATATAACTCCCAAACGATGGTAAACAGATAAGTTATTGATTTTATTGAAAATTAAAACTGGCACGCTGCCTGCAATAGTTGGATCAGAATTTTTTGCGTCCCCCGTATTCTTAAGGAGATCAGACAATGGGCGTGTTCTCGCGTTTGTCCGATATCGTAAATGCCAATATCAACTCGCTCTTGGATCGTGCCGAAGATCCAGAGAAAATGGTTCGATTGATGATCCAGGAAATGGAAGATACCCTGGTCGAAGTTCGTTCCGCTGCCGTCAAGGCGATCGCCGACAAGAAGGAAGTCGAGCGCAAGCTCAAGAAGCTTCATGACGGTCAGCTTGAATGGGAAGGCAAAGCAGAATTTGCCATTTCCAAAGGCCGTGATGATCTGGCCAAGGGTGCGCTGATGGCGCGCCGTCGTCTGGCCGACCAGAGCCTTGTGCTGGAGCGTGAACTTGCCGTGATCGAGGAAACGCTTGGCAAGTTCGATGATGACCTGAACAAGCTTCAGAACAAGCTCAACGAAGCCAAGGGCAAGCAGCGTGCGGTTGAAATCCGCATGCAGACCGCGGAAAAGCGTGTCAAGATGCGTGAAAAGCTGCATTCCGGCCAGATTGATGAGGCGCTTCTGCGCTATGAGCAGATGGAGCGTCGTATTGACGAGCTTGAAGCCGGTGCGGACTCCTGGGACCTTGGTCGTGGTCAGAGCCTTGAAGAGCAGTTTGAGGATCTTGAGGCCGAGCTCGGGATCGAGGACGATCTGAAAGAGCTGAAGGCGCGGGTCAAAAAAGACAAATAATCAGCGGTTCGCGTGTTTCGATGCGATAAGCTGCAACAAAGGTTGAGCTGATTGAGATGTGGGCGATTGCTGTACCGTTAATTGTGTTTGTTGTCGTTGTCGGCCCGGTATGGGTTGTGTTTCACTACATAACACTGTGGAAACGGATGAAAGCCGAACAGCAAAAAACCAGTCCGGAACAGGTGGCGAAGGAAAAGGAAATCGTCGCCATGCTGAAAGGCCGGGCAGAACGCCTTGAAAATCGTGTCGAAACACTTGAACGCCTGTTGGATGCCGAGGTTGCCGAATGGAGGAACAGGATATGACTGCACAGCAAGCTGCTGCCGGTGCCGGTTATCAGCGCGGTCACAAGAAACATCGTCATGGCGGGTGTCGTTTCCGGCGTCATGATCGGGACGGCAAGGACTGCCATGGCGTAATTGGCCGTACGACCCGTGGGATCGCGGAAAAGTTCGGCATCCCGCGCAAAGGTGTGCTGATTGCCTTTATCCTGATCCTGATTTTCAGCTTCCCTGTCGGGGTTCTGCTATTTGTCCTTGCATGGGCCTATGTGCATCATCCGGAATGGTTTGATGGTCTGCGCGGGAAGCTGCGCGGGGCAGGTCGCCCGGGTTCATATAACGCGTCAGCCACACATGCCGATGCGACAGAGGAACGTCCGACCATGGGGGTGGATTTTGAAGAACCCTGGATGGATGAACTCCGCGAGAAATTCGATGATCTCGAACGTCGGACCGGTTCGATGGAGGGCTATGTAGCCTCTGGCGATTACCGGCTCGCCTCCGAGCTTGAAAAGATGAAAAAGGACGATACCAGCGGCAAGAATGATGCCGATGGTAAAGCTGACGACGCTTCATCCTCCCCCAACGATAAAGCGTAACGCATGCTGTGATGAAGCCGGTATCAATCCCCCCTGCCTTTCAGTGATACCGCATAACATTCAGCACTGCCTCCTGACCGAGCCTGTTTTGCAGGCCCGGTTTTTTTTGGATTTGGGTGTGATCGCAAGTATTTGCTGAAAACCATCGAAATAGCGTTTATCACTATACCTAATTTAAAGGTTTTTCGGGTTATCCTGAAGCCGAACGTGCGATGGGCATGCCGGAAAACGGGGTGGGGTGATAATGGCGACCATGATTGAACATCCGGGCGAGCAGGATTTCCTGCACCGGCTGATGCTTGATAATCCATGGTGGGATGGCATCACCGACGATCTGGTTCATGATCTTCCGCAACGCGCCTTTTTCAAACGGTTCTGGACGGCGATTGAAAAGAATGACGGATCAAAGGCCGTTGTTTTAACCGGGCCGCGCGGGGTTGGTAAAACCGTCATGCTGCGTCAGGCCGTGGCTGAATTGCTCAATGCCGATACGCCACGACGTCATGTTTGTTATATCTCGCTTGAACATCCTTTGTTCCTTGAAATCGATTTGCCACGATTGCCAAAGCTTCTGCGTTCCATGCGGGGCATATCGGCAGATCATCCACTTTGGCTGTTTATCGACGAGGTTTCCTATCAGCGTGACTGGGAAGACCGGATCGCGAAACTGCTGGTCGCTGATCCGATGTTGCGCGTGGTCGCGGTCAGTGCGCTGGCACCAAAGCCAGATGCGCTTGGCCATATTCAAAGCCTGTTTTTACCGCCCTTCAGTTTTGCCGAATATCTTGAACAGCGTGGTGTTGCGCCGTCAGAAGTCTTGCCACAAACGCCGAATGTCGGTCGGTATACCGCCGATATTCCCGATGGTCTGATCGAGCTTAACGATCTGTTCGAGGCCTACATCAATGAAGGTGGATTCCATGATCGTGATGGCGAGGCAGGATCGATCCATCGGTCGCTTCATTCGGATCTTCCGGGATTACATGGCATTTCAAGCCCGTCGGATTTGCACCGTTTGTTTGTGTTGCTGGCTTATAACACCGGTGCGGAATTCTCGATTGAGACACTGGCGCGGGAGCTGGATATCGCCAAAAATACGCTGCGCCGTTATCTTGAATATCTTGAAAGTGCGTGGCTGGTGCGCAGGCTGGAACGTGTCGATCAGGACGCCAAGCCATTCCAGCGCGCGGTGGCGTTCAAGGTGCATTTGATCCATCCGGGGCTTCGGACCGGTCTGATCGGCGCCAAGGCTGCGGATAGTGCGACAATTACCCGGTTGGCGGAAACCGCGATCCAGACCCAGTTTCTGACGTCGAGTGTCGGGCTTGAAAGCCTTTATTACGCACGCTGGGGTCATTACGAGGTGCCGTTTGTCTTCCTTGACCGGCGCAGCGGAACACCGCTTTTTGCCTATCATTGCCTGTGGCGGGACGAGGGTATTCGCAAGCCCAAGGAAATCCGTGCATTGGTCAATTTCCGCACCAGTCATGCCTTGCCACTTGGGGCATTTGTCCTGACCAAGGCGCAATGGCATGGCGGCAAAATCGGTGGTGTGCCGATGCGCTTTGAACCTGCGAGTGTCCTGGCACTTCGGATCGGGCTGGAATTCTCGCAGCTCTAATGTCGTGGCTTCACAGTGCAACGGTTGGCGGCGTCTGTTTCGGGCAGTATGTCGCGGCCCTGACGGTTGCGGTAGGAACTGTATAGGACAAGGCAAAGGAGGTCGTTTGTGACGACACTTTCAAAGCTTTCCCAAACTTTTGCAACCGCGATCCTGCTGGTATGCGGGCTGTTTATGCTCAATATCGCGCCTGCAATGGCTCAGGTTGCATGCCCGGCAAATCCACATTGGACTGCAACCAATCCCCCGATCAATGCCGACCACGTCTTTTGTGGTGAAATCAATAATGGAGCCAAAGGCTTCCATTCGCGGCCCGGCGGCCTAAATCCGGCTACTGTTGCGAGTTTCGTTGTAACGCAGCCGCCAAATGGAAACGGGATTTATGGGGGGACGGTTACTCTGGTGAACCCCAACGGTAACAACCCTTCCAAATTCTCGACCATCTTCCCGGATAATTGCACGCAGGCCGAAGTCGAGCAATCTGTGCTCTATGCACATGGTAACGTGCAGGCCTGTCCTGCGGGGGCGCCAGGCTGGGCGTTGTGCGGCATGAATCGACCGGCAAATGGCAATGGTGCGGGATACTGCATTGGCAATGATGCGAATTCTCGCTTCTATATTGCATTTGCAACGTTGGGTAACGGTAACATCAACACCGCGTTTCCGCTGCGTTAACCTTGAAATGTGAGGCTTGATAATGGCAGGCGGTGAAATGATGGTGCCCGATTGGCCGGGCAGGATTGTTGGCGATGAAGGGCATGACCGTATCGCTGCCTGCCTTGTTATGGATATCCAGAATGCACCTGACTGGGCGCGCACGGTTCTGGATCGTATCGATGATGTGATGAATGGACGCGAAAGCCATTGGGAAATGGCAATGAATGCCTATATCCTGAAGTTCGACCCGGCGATCTGTGAAATTGCACCGGTTTATGAAGAGCACGGTGAGAAGATTGTCTGGGTGCCGTCTTCGGAATTTCGTGAGGCACTGACTTCTTGGATCGATAAGATCAATAAATCAACAGGTTAACCAGCCGATAATCAATTTGATCAATGCTGGCGCCGAATTTGACGTTTTGTAGGGACAAAATCGTGATTGCAGGCCTTTGGCGGCTTTGGGTGCCGGTATTCTTTGTGCTGGTCGCCGCATTATCGGCATCGCAAGTGGCGTATGCCGAGGAAAAAACAGAACCGGGCGATCCGCTTGTCAAATTTCTGCGTCAATATGTCGAACAGGCCGGTCTGCCGGGCGGGGTGATCGGCATTGGTTATGGTGACGGTCAAATGCGTTTTGCCGCGACTGGTTATGCATCGGTAAATCCCGATAAAGGCATGACCAGCGATAAGCAATTCTATATCGGATCGCTGACCAAGATGATGACGGCGGTGGTGGTGTTGCAATTGGCATCTGAAAAGCGGATCGATCTTGCTGACCCGATTGCCAAATGGCTTCCCGCAGAGTTCCGTGACAAGATTGCCAATGCCAAAGTTGCAACCATCCGTGATCTGTTGCGCAACAGTTCGGGCATTCCCGATTATCTGGATGGCGAGTTCTTTTTTGAACTGGTCGGGCGCGATCCGCAGCACGGATGGCGCAACCGCGAATTGTTGCCTCTAATCGCCGAGCGGGAAGCGCATTTCAAACCCGGAACGCAATATAACCCGTCCAACAGCAACTATATCCTGCTGGGGGTCTTGATCGAACAGGTCGAAGACGACCATATCGAAGCGGTGTTCAATCGGCGGATTTTTGAACCCGCCGAAATGCGTAATACATCGTTCGGGCGTTATCCGCGTCCCGATGATCTGGCCCGCGGCTTTGATGATGCCAATGGTGATGGCAAGCTTGAAGACGTTACCGATTTTGATGTTGGCGACCAGTTGGCCGATGGCGGGGTGATTTCAACCGCAGAAGACCTTCTGAAGTTCGGGCGGGCTCTATTTGCGGATGGCATTTTGCTCGGCCCGAACGCGCTGGAACGGGCGACGACCGATACGCTGTTTGCCGGGGAGGGTTCCTATGGCTATGGCATGATGATCGGTAATACCGACTGGGGGCCGGTCTGGGGGCATGACGGAATTTATTTCGGTTATTCCGCAGAGTTTTCATGGTTTCCGAAACAGGATGTCACGATTGTTTTCCTGTCCAATGGGCGGGCGTTGAACGACGTGCCACCTGTGACGGGCTTGCTGTTGTCGGGCTTGTTTGGCAAGGTGCAATAGATCATGGAAGTTTAACTAATTGAAATAAAATGATTAATTGTTCGTCGCGAGCATGCGGGCGGACATTTATGCTTACAGTGCATAACTGATAGGATTATAATAGTTAGAATCCTATTTAATTTTTCTGTTATGTTTCCTGTCATGGAAAACAATGATTTCGACACCCCTTATCTGAGCCTTGGAAGCACGCTGATGCGTGTCGCCCGCTGCTGGCGGCGCGAGATTGACCGCACTTTGCAATCGCATGGCTTGTCTCAAACCATGGTGATGCCCTTGATTGTTCTCAATCGGGCAGCCGGTCCGGTGCGTCAGGGACTGATTGCCGATGAAATCGGCGTCGAGGGGCCGTCGCTTGTACGTGTTATTGATGCGCTGGAGCGTGACGGGCTTATTTCGCGGGTTTCCGATCCCATTGATCGTCGCGCCAAAATGGTTGCGCTAACCGAGTTGGGCAAAGACAAGGCCGCCGAGATTGAGATCATTCTTGCCGATATTCGTAGCGAACTGACGGTGGATATCGAACCCAAAAACCTCGCCATTACGCTTGATGTCCTGCTGCAATTGTTGGGCAAGCTGGCAGATCGAGACTCAAACGTCTAGGGCAGGGAGGATACCATGTTTGCAAATATCCTTGCCCTGAGACCAACAGCTTCAGACTGGTTGTTTTCGACAAAAACCTTTGCGGCCTCGGTGCTTGCGCTGTTTATCGCATTGGCATTTGATCTTGATCGTCCGGTCTGGGCGATGGCGACGGTTTATATCGTTGCCCACCCTCTGTCTGGTGTTCTGGCGTCCAAGGCACTTTATCGTGTGGCCGGAACGATCATTGGGGCGGTCGCGGCGATTGTGATGGTGCCCAACCTTGTGAATGCGCCTCTATTGCTTTCGCTTGCGCTCGCTCTTTGGGTTGGTGGTTGTCTTTGTCTGTCACGGTTGGATCGAACGCCCAAAAGCTACCTTTTCATGCTGGCGGGCTATACCGCGGCGATTGTCGGTTTTCCCTGTGTCACGGACCCCGGGCTGATCTTTGATACGGCAGTTGCCCGTGTCCAGGAAATTTCCCTTGGCATTATCTGCGCCACACTGGTGAGCCATATTGTTTTCCCCCGTCATGTCGGACCGGTCATTGCGGCACGGATTGACGGCTGGATGGGGGATATCGCCGAGCTGACAAAGCTCAGTTTTGATGCCGGTTCCGATCTGGACAAACTGCATCATGATCGGGCACGTATTGCCTCAGATATTGGAGAGTTGCACGGACTCGCCGTTCATTTGGGATATGAACGGTCCCGGTTTGCTGGCCGAACCCACCAATTGCAGGCCCTGCAAAGTGCGATAGCGGCTCTTTTGCCTGTGCTTTACGCGGTTCATGACCGGGTGAAGGCATTGGTCGATCACAGCGGCGCGTTACCTGAAGATTTACGCACGATTCTGGACGATGTTGCGATCTATATGGCAATCGGCCACTACGATGGTTCGTCAACGCACGAACTTCATGCGCGAATTGCCGCATATGGCGCTGATTTTGCGAATGCGACGGAATGGGACGGCCTGCTGCAGCTTAATCTTTGTAATCGTCTGCACCGGCTTTTGAATTTTCATTCCGATTGCTGCCGACTGTGGGATGGTTTGCGTGTTGACGACGTTCCAGCCGAAGTTGTTGATCGCTGGCGTGATAGCGCACAGGAGCGAGCTTTGCATCGCGATTACGGTGTCGCGTTCCGGTCTGGCCTGACTGCAGTGATTGCAACGTTGCTGGTGTGTGGTTTCTGGATTATGACCGCCTGGCCCGCGGGCGGTACTGCGGCGATGATGGCAGCAGTCGGCGCCAGTATCATGTCGTTCCTTGATAATCCGGTTCCGGCATTAAAAGGATTCATCCGATATACCGCGATGGCAATTGTTATCGTGATTATCTATAGCCTTGCAATTCTGCCCGGTATTGATGGCTTCCCGCTTCTGGTGATGGCGTTTGCTCCCTATTTCCTTCTGCTGGGTGTGCTTATGACATCGCCTCAGACTTATGGGTTTGGTCTGGCGATGCTGGTCAATGTCGTGATGATCCTGAATGTCGACACAAGTTACAGCAGCGATTTTGCGACTTTGCTGGATGGCGGAATTGCATCGCTTGCCGGTTTTGCGGTTGCCGCCCTCGTAACGGCTTTTGTGCGTAGCGTGACCGTAGATGACAGTATCCGGCGTCTGGTGATTTCGAACTGGCGCGATATCAGTGCAGTTGCGCGCGGGACACTTAGTTTACCGCGGATGGTCATGATCCGTCGGTTGCTGGATCGGCAGGGCTTGATTTTGCCGCGGCTGGCACTCGCACCGGAACATCGCGACACTCTGGTGCGCGCAATGCCCGAAGTTTCCATCGCGGCCAGCATTTATGATTTACGTCGTTTCAGGGCACTGGTGGATCGGCGCATTGCAACAAGGCTTGATGTCGTTTTGCGAAACATGGCCCGCCATTTCGATAACCGTCGCCGCGACTTCTCCGTGCTGCCTGATCCGGTGATCCTTGAAGAAGTCGACAATATCCTGCGTGACGTGGTGGCGACTTCGCCGTCACCGTTACGTGGCAAATTGCTGATCCCGTTGATTGCGCTGCGTCGTGCCTTGTCGCGAACCGGCACTCCATTGCTGGGTCGTTCGGCACAAAAGGCAGTTGTGCCTGATCTGCCGCCCCTGATGGGAGAAACCGCATGATCAATCCGATGATCGATATTTATGGCGTGTTTGTACCCGCCTTTCTGATGATGGCGCTTGGCGCCTGGTTTTGCCTGAAAGTGCTGCATGTCGGCCTTGCGCGGATCGGTTTTTACAAGATAACCGCGCATCCTGCTTTAACGGATCTGGCCCTGTTCGTGCTGATCCTGACTGCACTTTCGGTCCTGTTTGTTCAATAGGTGACGATATGAAACCGATTTTTGCCAATTCCCTTCGCGTTCTGGTAACGCTTGTTCTTGTTTTGGCAGCCTCCGCCGGAGGTTATCAGCTTTATGATTACTACATGAATTCCCCATGGACCCGGGATGGGCGGGTCAGTGCTGACGTCGTTGCGATTGCACCGGATATCGCCGGTCTGGTCAGTGAAGTGCATGTTACCGATAACCAGATTGTTCATGCCGGGGATTTGCTGTTTTCCATCGATCCCGCTCGTTATCAGGTTGCCGTTGATCAGGCTCAGGCAAAGCTTGAAAGTGCCATTGCTGCACATGATCAGGCCAAGCGTGAAGTGAAACGCTATCAGGGGCTTGATAGCGACGTTGTCTCGCGCCAGAAAAAAGAACAGGTTGCGACCAATCTTGGGATTGCGCAGGCGGATATAGATCTGGCGAAGGCTGATCTTGACCTTGCCGTTTTGAATTTGGCCCGTACCAAGGTTATTGCCCCGGTTGATGGCATGCTGACGAACTTTTCCCTCCGTCGAGGCAACTATATCGCTGCGGGGCAGGCAGTTGCCGCCCTAGTGGATAGCCAATCATTTTATGTCGCGGGTTATTTCGAAGAAACCAAACTGCCGCGTATTGCAATCGGTGACCAGGTCGAAGTCCGTTTGATGGGCGAAGACGACGCTATTTATGGTCATGTGGTCAGCATTGCGGGTGGCATTCAGGATAGTGAACGGTCGGGCGCCGGGGGAAACCTTGCAAATGTCAAACCGACCTTCAGCTGGGTCCGTCTGGCGCAGCGCGTGCCGGTCCGTGTATCTCTGGACAATGTTCCTGAAAATGTCCGACTGGTTGCGGGGCGCAGTGCTACGGTGACGGTGATGGGTGAAAAAGACGGCGACCCTTTCTGGTCATCCGTCTTTTAGGGAAGATCTAGTTTCCAATTCCACTCAACAATGAAGGGGTGCCAAACTGCTTGAGTTCGGCATTGGAATGCTCAAAGTAGCTTGCCCAGAAATTCTCCAGTGCTTTCAATTCCAAGGATGATCTGTAATTGCCATTGTCAAGATAACCACCGCCAATGACATATACTTTGGCGTTGCTCATATCTTCAAATGCCAGCTTTTCGCCCAGCTTTTTGATTTCCTGATCGATGGAGAGATCTTCGAGCTTGCCGTTGCCATAGAGGGAGATGAGGTCAGAGTTTTCCATCATGTCTGAAACAATCAGTACATATTTTTCCGGTGTTTCCGACTTGGCGATAATGCCCTTTGCAACAACCGCAAGGTTGGAAACAATTTCTGTTTTAGGGAGTTCGGTTGTTGCTTTGGAAAATGCGTGGATCAAGGCGTGTCCGGTATACTGACGCACCTGAGTGTCCTGGGCTTGGTAGCACTGATCGAGTTGGTGCAGGACTTTCTTGGAGACGGAGTAGCGAATCTCATTGTCCAAGCGGTTATCTATAATGCCTTTGAGAATGACCTCAGTATAGAAACCAGCGGCATTGGCAGAAAATCCGATAATCTGTATGACATCCCCTGAGCGCAGAAAGTCGATAATTTCTCGATATGTTTCTTCCTGAAGTTTTTTGGGGAGCGTCATTGTCTGGTCGACAAGTACATATAAGTCTCGTGACGCAGACGGGGGATTAATATCCCCCAGCGTGACTAATTGATAGCAACTATCGATTCTTGCGGTTGCGGCATTTGCCGGTTGTTGGTTGAAACCAAAAAGCAGCGCGCAAGCGAGCATCACGACGTCAAAAAGCGGTCCGAAGTTTTGTGCAGTTTTTGGAGCTAAACGTTTAAGATTCAAGTCCGAGCTCCTTACGCATGCGTTCACGCATTTTGTCTTCGGTTTCGACATGCTTTTCTTTTGCCTCTTTTTCGGCAAGCAGTTCCCGGCGAATGCGTGCTTCCATTTCTTCCGGACTCTCCGCCGCTGTATTGCTCTGGTTTACAGGTTCTGGCTCGGATTTCGTTTTGATGCTTTCTGATGGTTGCTGTTTGTTTTCCACAGTACGAGAAAGTTTTCGCGCTTCGCTGTTTTGGCGGGATTGCTCTGCCTTGATTTCGGTTTGGTCGTAATGCTCGATAAATGTGCGATCAGCGGAATGTTGCAGAACTTCTCTGTGCGTTTTATCGACACCATTGGCCGTTGCGTTTTCGGTTAGTCGTGCCTGCAAGTTTGATAGGTGTTTTTGTGCGACCCGGGCAATAGCATCACGTTTGCGTCCATACCAGGCTTCGTAAGATGTTCTGCTTGGGAAGTTGCGAATAATGCGCCTTGCGGTCGAACTTTCTTTACCCGCGAAGCCGGTTTTATAACCGATGCCAATACCCATGATTTGAATCAGTATGAATAAGGTCGCCAAAATGGCATAGGTCGTCAAGTTGGCAGCATCACGCGCGCCTTCTTGTTCATTCTCCGCCTGATTATTGGCTTCAGTCTGCGGCTCGGTCAAAACATCAGGAAGCCCCTCAGACTCAAGGCTTTCAAGCGAGAAAAGGGAATTGTTTGAAGACGTGTTTGCGCCAATGGTTTCCGCAGTTTTTTCCTGTTGATAGGTCTCATAGCGCACATATGTCGCGCCAATGGCGACACCGATAATGGCGATCGCGGCAATGATGGTCCACATTGGAGCGCCGGGCGTAACATGTGCATTGGTATCAACGCGATGAAGAATTTGCATATAGGCGGGATCGTTATCGTCGACCTGATCATTCTCAAGTGTGACCTTGTTGGTGCGACCCAGAAGATTAGGGCGGTCTTCCGAATTGTCATGGATCCACCAGGTTCGAATTTTCTTGATCAGGCCTCGTTTGTGAAGTTCGTGACCTGATTGGTGGGTAAGAAACACCAACACGCAGGAGATGAGAAAGGCGATAAAGAAAGATCCCTGCACCTGCAATTGTTCACTGGCTCCGGGCAGGGTGTATCCGGCAAGCACATATGCAAAACCGAGGGCTTCGACAAAGACCATGGCGATCAGAAGAACACGCATGAGGGTGCCCAGTTCGTTCCTGCCCAGTTCTTGTACTTTCCCGAGATAGCTTTTGGAGCGGTCGTACATTTCGGGATCTGCAGCAATTCGCTGGATGTCACCAGCAAAATCATCGCAAAGAGTACGTTCGGATGCAAACCAGCCATCTCTGCGTACCGAGATGTCTTTTGACAAACGACGTGTCTTTCCGATCAAGGGTAAGCTGTATAGTGCGCTCTTGAAAAACAGCTTTACTTCATCCCACCAAGCAATGACGAGAATGACAAAGATTGCGGTAAGGACAGCTGCGCCAATGATAGCGCGATATACCAGCAAGAATGCGTAAAGTTCATCCATTTTTATTGTTCCGTTCTTTTGGCGGTTTTCAAGTGCATCTCGTTTGCAAAGACTTTGTTATCTTTGTTGTAATATATACGAGCCTGTGCAAGGCCTTGTTGGGCGACATTGCGTGGGAAGAAGGTATCGACACATCTGACCGGCCAAGCGCCTTCGTTAAAGAATACACGATAAACGACGCCGTTCGCGCCGATATAGGACCTTGCAGAGCCCTCGGCGCTAAGGGTCGGGGCTTGATCCCCTTTCTTGTAATTTTCGAAGACAAAGAGGCCAGGGGATTTGTCGACAAGGCCGCTATCTTCTAAGACTGCCACCTTGGTCAGGCCAATAAGATGCCCGTTAACAGTGTCATGCCAAGAGGTCGAGTAAAGTCCGGGAATATAATCCGATGTGCGATAAACCGGCATGTCTCCGTCCAGAGACATGATGCTTCCAACCGGTCGATAACTGTCGTTGATGCAGGCCGTGCCAAGCATTATGTCGTCCTCGTTGGAGGCTTTTGCTTCAGAGACCGGCCACAAGGAAGAAAGAAGAGTTTTCTCTTCTTGGTTTTTTTCTACATTCGCCGCCAGATTCTGATCGAATTCATCAATGGGCAGACCGCCGAAATCGATTGAGCTGCCAGATTTCGAGGAAGTAACTGTGGTTGTAGTCTGGGGGGGGATCTCCGGTTTTCTTTCTGTCACTGGTTTGGATGTTTGAGGAGGCTGTGGAATGTCCGGTGCCTCTTGCGATTTTACAACGCGAATGGGAAGAGTTGGATCACTTTCAACAAAGTTGTCATAGGCGATGATGCCTTCTTCCGTTCCAAGTTCTACGACCTCAACCCGGCGGTTTGCAGCGCGTCCTTCTGCAGTGAGGTTGGTTGCGATCGGGCGATCTGCGCCTGCACCCTTGTAATACAGGTCAGCCAGACGGACCCCGGAACTTTCAAAGATTTTGGCAACTTCGCGTGCGCGTTTTTCCGAAAGTGTTCGATTAAGCTGTTCAGGGCCGGTCGAGTCCGTGTGCCCAATAATCAAAACCTTTCGGTTCTTGCCTGCATAGGTCTTTGCCAATTGTTGCAGATCAGCAGCGGCCGACTTTGTTGGTGCAGATGAGCCGGTGGCAAACATCATCGCATTTGAAACTGTGACGATGATGCCTTGTTCGCCTTCTTTTGGTGATGATGCATCCGGGTTACCCCAACTGCTTGGTGCAGGTGCGTTCACAGCCTGAACTTTGAGCTCGCTTTCTTTCATTTGCTTTTGAACAGCCGCAAGTTCCTCGCATCTGTTCTGAAGGTACGATTGCAGCCCTTTGCCAATTAGTCCGCCGGCCGCGCCTCCGGCTACTGTTGCGACCCCTCTGTTGTCACCACCGGCAAGCAGACCGATACCGATGCCCAGCAACGCTCCGCCGATTACATAGGCTGCTTCGTTGTATTCACATTCACCATTTGCGCCGGGCGTAGTGCTGAGAAAGTTGCCGTTACCACCGTTGGTAACGCAACCACTTAAAAGGCTGGTGGCACATAAAGCGGCTACCAACGCCTTAGCAGGTTGCGATTTCATTCAGACCCCTAGATTCAATTATTGTGTGTAGTAGTCCCCTCTAATGCTATTATCTTTATCGTCGCAAGATCAGCAAGAACTGATTGCTAAATAATAAGCCACAGTCCATTCCGTATACCGCAGTGCAAAAAGTGACTTGCAGTGTATTTTGAATTTGGGTAATTTTCGCAAAGATTATTATTAAATATTATACAAAAATTACGCTTTGTGGAGGTGTCCTGTGGCTGCAACTACCCGTCCGCGTCGTTCCGTTTTATACATGCCAGGGGCGAATGCCCGGGCGCTGGAAAAGGGGCGCAGTCTGTCTGCTGATGGGCTGATCCTTGATCTTGAGGATGCGGTGGCCCCCGATGCGAAGGATGTGGCGCGCGATCAGATTGTTTCCGCGCTGGCAGAAGGCGGGTATGGCAAGCGTGAAATCCAGATCAGGACCAACGGATTAAATACCCCATGGGGATATGCCGATATCGTGGCCGCGGCCAAAACATCGGCGGATGCGATTTTACTGCCCAAGGTCGAAAGTGCCGATACGGTCCGGCAGGTCGCGACCATCATGGAGGCCGAAGGCGCGCACGCGGGTATGCATATCTGGTGTATGATGGAAACGCCACTTGCGATGCTTGGTGCGAGGGAAATTGCCGGGGCCCATCCGCGTCTTGGCGGTTTTGTGATGGGGACATCCGATCTGGCGAAGGATTTGAACTGCGCACATACGCCCGATCGGTTGCCGATGATCACAAGTCTTGGGCTTTGTCTGCTGGCGGCCCGTGCCTATGGCCTTGCAATTCTTGATGGCGTTCATCTTGATCTTTCGGACGATGACGGCTTCGCAGCATCCTGTAAGCAGGGGCGCGAAATGGGCTTTGATGGCAAGACATTGATCCATCCTAAAACCATCTCCGCCGCCAACACCACATTTG
>CBIHMD010000013.1:0-14973 GCA_966210655.1 uncultured Thalassospira sp. | reverse complement strand
CTATTGATACACGCGATCCGCTGGTCCCACTCGCACCACCTGCCCCGCTGCCGCCTGACGAGGCCCCGCCAATTCCGGTACCACTGCCGTTGCTGTCATAGCCATCAAACCCGGTGGATAGAGGCGGATTACTGGTATTTGTTCGCGCATCCGGCGTGAAGTATTCCGTATCATCCCGGTTAAACGGATCCGCATTCGGATCATAGACAAACGGATCATCGCGTTCGGTAACGGGTTCTGGCCGTGGTTCTGGCAGGCTGATCCCCCCAACGGTCACGGTCTGATACTGCAACTGTGCGGATACCTCGTCAAGATAGCCCTGGAATGCCTCTACAATTCCTGATCGTGCCTGATCGGCAATGTTTGGCTCGGCCGCGGCAAGCTGCGCCTGAAGGATATTATCTCCCACGACCTGCGAAACGCGGCTGCGATCTGCGGCACCGGAAATGCTTTGGCGATCCGCCTGTAATGACAGTTCCCGGCTGGAAAGCTCTTCTTGCGCGGCATCGACAAGATCACGCGCATTCGAAACCGCCGCATCATCGGAAACATCAATGGCGGATAAGCCGGTTGCCAACTCCTCTGTGCCCGATGCAAAAAACTCGACATTCAAACGATCACTTGATGTCGTACCCGACCCGATCTGCAATTCAAGAGTCTGATCACTATCGAGCAAGTTCCGACCATCGTAACTGCTGCTGGCCGCGATATCGTCGATCTGTTCGAGATAGTCCTGAATTTGCGACGAAATAAATGCGCGTTCAGTTCGCGACAACGATGAATTGTTTTCAACGCTGGTCACCAGCGTATCGATTTCATCAAGCGCCGAACCGATCCGCGAAAGATCGTCATCCGCTGTTTTCAGAAGATCATCGGCACGCCCAAGCGACCCCCGCAGGTTCTGAGAAGCAGAACCGCTGTTGCGAAGGGCATCGTTGCTGCGGCTGGAATTCTGCGCATTGCTGCTTTGGATCGTATCGACGGACGCAAGCAATCGTTGCTGCGGCGCGATGGCGCGCGCAGTATCTGTATAGACCGGATAAGGACTACCAACTGCCTGCAATGTCGTTTCCGCACAAACAAGCCGGTTATGCAGCTACATGCCACCTCCCGGTCCGAACCACATTGATCCGAAGCCGGGCAGCCCATCATGGAAGTCCGGCGGAAAAACCAGACAGAAGTATAGTGCACTTGAAGTTAAATATTAAGCCAAATCAGGTAACTGATGCGTTTGACTATGATGCTGCGTTCTGACGTTGCAAAACCGCGAATATTTCCAGATGGGCCGACCACAAAAACTGATCAACCGGCAACACCTGTTTCAATTCATAACCACCATTCCGCAACACTCTGATATCACGCGAAAAAGTCGCCGGATTACAGGATACAGCAATCAGCCATTCCGGCCCGTCGACAGCAAGATACTCGCACTGCGCCAAAGCCCCTGCCCGCGGCGGATCAAACAGCACAAGATCAAGCCCGGAAAGATCGGATTTATCCAGCGGCCGCCGAAACAGGTCGCGTTCGACAACCTTGATCGGACTCGACGATTGCCCCACCGCATATTGAAGGCTGCGCACCGCACGCGGATCACTTTCGACCGCCATCACATTTCGACGATCCCCACCCAGTGCCAGCGCAAAGGTAAAGCTGCCAATGCCGCAAAACAGATCGGCAACATGGCGGGCCGGAATGCGTTGCAAGGCCGTCTTGATGGCATTGACAAGCGATGCCTCGCCACTTTGCGTTGCCTGAAGGAAACCACCGGGCGGAACCGGGACATCAATCCCCTCGAATGCCACGGTCGGCGTACGGCGTGCGGCGACCGGCTCATCATTTGCGTCGCCGACTTTCCAGCTTAACCTTGCCAGATCAAGATTTTGGGCAAATTCGGCCAAATCCTGGCGCATATCAAGCCCCGGCTCGACACTCGCATGTATCACCACATCAAGTCCGTTGTCAGCACGGGTCGCAAACACTTCCTTGACGGCCTTTGCAGCATCCGGATCACATTTGCCAAGAAAGGCCGCAAAGGCACCACGGAATGCCATCAGGTCGGGATGCAGAACGGCACAGTCGGTGATGTCGATGACTGTATGGCTGAACCGGCCATGGAAACCGACATGCACACCTGTTGCCCCCACATGAACGGCAAAACCCGCCCGACGACGGCTTGCCGGGGGTGAAATTTCAACCGCTCCCACCAGTTCTTCGGCATCGTCCGGATCAAGTCCGGCACGCTGAACTGCCGTCAGCGCCTTCTGGCGCTTCCAGTTCCGGTAGGCATCGTCGTCCAGATGCTGAAGCGCACACCCGCCGCAACTTTCATAATGACTGCAACGTGGTGCACTGGCCGGAGCACTGCGTGCAATCAGTTCGATCAGCTCCGCACCATACCCGTCCCCGCGTTTCTGACGCAGGGCGACGCGAACCTCGTCGCCGGGCAGGACACAATCGACATAAGCAATGATGCTGGCGCCACCGGGGCCCGTAACGCTGGCAATCCCGTCGCCGCGTGATCCGATCTCGCGAACTGTCGTAGTCGCCTCGAACCCGATCAGCGGATCGCGAGCTGGCGCAGATTTACGACGTCCACCGCGGGCACGGGGATTGCGGCTGTGATGTTTCATGAACTCTCTCTTTGATCGGTCTTTTCGGTTGCCTTGCGGGTTGGCCACCGGACATCGACATACACCAGATATGCCGTTGCGAACAGACCTGCACAATGCATGGCTGCCCAAACGCCCGAAATCCGCCTTTCTATCTGACAAGTGACCACGGGATCAGTTGAAATTTAACCTTTATTCGCTTTTGCCCACGCTCAAACCCTTAAAATCGTGTAAGAATGTCCCCATAAACAGCCTAGTGGATTAATTTGGGGGCCACAAAGCGCTGAGATGCTATTTTCGACAATTACAAAAACGCCGTCCCGCCAAGGTATCATTCTGACAGTTGCCACCGGATGCAATCTGTCCCTCTCGGTCGAGACGCAGAATAATATCACGATCCACCATGATCGTGACACTTGGGGAAGACATGGAAGACGATAACCGGCCAACTGAAGAAACAGCAACCGAACGCAAAACCGGCATTCGCAAGCAGGCCCTTCTTGCCAGCTTCATGACTGCCGTGCTGCTGGCACTCGCGACCTTCCTGCTCTGGAGCAACGCACTTCAGAACCGCGATACAATGCTGCTGTCCTCTGCCCGGATCATGTCCGTTGGCATTGCCCGGCAGGTCAAACAGATTGTCGACAACAATCTGCATGTTCTGGAAACCTTTGCCGACAACTGGCAGGACGGGGCACCGACAGAGGAACGCGATTATCTTAGTCTCGCCACCCCGTTGCAGGCGCGGTTTCCTGCCCTGCAGGCCGTCAACTGGGTAACGCCGAATTACATCATCATGTATGTCGCCCCGATCAAGGGTAATGTCCCCGCGATGGGGGCTGATCTTAAACGCCATCCGCTTGCCGGGCCGGTCCTTGATATCGCGCTGGATCAACGCCGCACACAGATTACGCCCACTCTTGAATTGCTACAGGGTGGACGCGGATTTGCTGTCTATACCCCGGTGCTTAGCCGTGACGGGCAGATCATCGGCGTCATCAACGGTGTCATCCGCATCCGGACCATGCTGACATCGGTCATCGATGACGAAGGCATTATCGGTTATTCTGTTCGCGTTCGCGAAGGCGACACCGTTCTGTTTGATCTTCAGGGCGAAGGCGATGATCCCAGGCTGGAACAGACCACCGCCGTCGACATTGCCGGTCGCCAGTGGCATGTCGATGTCACGGCTGATCCGGCCCTCGCAAATCAGGCCATGTTCAGCCCCGAAATGGTTCTGTTCATCGGTGCGGCAATCACAATCGTCATGACGATTATGGTCTTTGTTCTTGCCAACCGGCAGCCGCGATCTTCGGGTCGCATCATCCATCACATGCGTGCCCCCGATGACATCAGCGACCTGTCGCTTGCCATCACGCGTCTGGATGGTCATCTGAAATCCATGACGCCCGAAACCGCCGATTTCTTTGACCTGCGCGAAGAGGATTACGGTTTCATACGGTTCTATAATCTGGCACCGGAATTCCAGTCCGATGGCACCGCATCGCGCCGGGCACAGGAAAAAATGCTGCTTGCGCTTAGCCGTGGCGACGAGGAAATCCGACGCGAATGGGTCGTCCGAAGCGCCGAAGGCGTGCATGTGGTGTGCGATCTGTCGATGCGACCATCCGTCAATCACGATGATTGCGTCGATATTACCCTGCATCACAATCCGGCGGCCAATGCATCGGTCAATCGTCTGCGGTATCTGGCGACCCACGATCCGATGACCGGCTTGCCGAACCGGGCCCTGTTTGACGACCGGCTTAATCAGGCGGTTGCCCATGCCAAACGTTATGAAAAGCTTCTGGCGGTTCTGGTTGTTGATATTGATAATTTCCGTGCCATCAATGACCGCTTCGGCTCGGACATTGGCGATGAAACACTGCGTACCGTTTCGGGGCGCCTGCGGGCGACCGTTCGGGAAAAAGACAGTTGTGCGCGTTTTTCGGGCGATATGTTTGCCGTTATCGCGACCGACCTGTCCGAGGCAGAAGGTGCTGCCCTTGTCGCTGAACGCATCGTCGAAGCCATGTCGCAACCGATCCAGGCCGGCGGCAATGACGAAATCCGTCTGCATGTCAGTGTCGGGGTTGCCCTTTATCCCAACGATGCACGGGCGCCATCGCAATTGCTGGCCAATGCCGATGCCGCAATGTATCGCGCACAGAAATCCGCAGAATCGTCCTATTGCTTCTTTGTCGAAACGATGAACAGCGTCATGCATGCACGCCTTTCGATGGAAACGCAGTTGCGTCGTGCTGTTGATGAAAAACGCTTTATGCTGGAATTCCAGCCGCGCTATCGCACATCCGACCGGACCATTACCGGCTTCGAAGCCCTGTTGCGCTGGATTGATGAAAGCGGCAAAAGACGCCTGCCGCCTGATTTCATTGCCGTTGCCGATCGTACTGGTCTTTTGTCGCCGCTGGGTCGCTGGATCATTGAGACCGTCTGCGCCCAGATCGCCCAATGGCGTGATGAGGGCTATGTCCCGGTCCCGGTCGCGCTGAACGTATCAAGCCGCCAGTTCATTCAGGCCGATCTGCTTAAAAGCATTGTCGAACTGACCAAGGCACATGAGATCGATCCCGCCATGATCGAAATCGAAGTGTCCGAGGAAATCGCCATGCGCGATCCCGAACGCGCACTTGGCCAGTTCTATCGCTTCGCCGAGGCGGGCATTGGCCTGACGCTGGATCACTTTGCTGCGGCCAATACGTCGCTTCGTTACCTGAAACGCTTCCCGGTTCAGCGCATCAAACTGTCCAAGGCATTATTCAATATCGCCCTTGATGAACAACCCGAAAACACCATCCTGCAACCGGCCATTCGCCTGTGCAAAAGCCTGAACCGCAAGGTGGTTGCCGTCGGGGTCGAGACCGAGGATCAATTGGCCGTCCTGCAATCGGCAGACTGCGATGAATTGCAGGGCTTCCTGTTATCTCTGCCTGTCGATGCAATTGAAACCACGGCATTGCTGACACGGCAGAACCCGTCAGACAAACCTCCAGCCCGAAGCTGATCGTTGGCTTTCATCCGGGATCGCAATTAACAAAGCCGGGCCTCGTCGCCCGGCTTTTGCGTGTCTGGTAAAAAGAACTTTACAGCAGAAATGTCGCCGCCAGCCCAAGGAAGGCAAAGAACCCGACAACATCGGTAATCGTCGTCAGAAACACCGATGAAGACACGGCCGGATCAATCCCGGCCCGCTCAAGGCCAAGCGGGATCAATGCGCCAAACAATCCCGCAAACAGCAGATTGATGATCATGGCAGCCCCGATTACGGCACCGAGCAAAGCATCACCGAACCAGAACCATGTCACCGCCCCGCTTAACACCGCAAAAGCCAGCCCGTTCAGGCCACACACCGCCACTTCCTTGCGGATCACACGCCAGGCGTTGGTGCTGGCCAGTTCACGCGTGGCAATCGCCCGCACGGCAACCGTCAAGGTCTGGGTCCCGGCATTGCCCCCCATCGAGGCAACAATCGGCATCAGCACGGCCAGGGCCACCAGTTTCTGAATGGTAGCCTCGAACATTCCGATCACCATTGATGCAGCAATGGCCGTAAACAGATTGACCAGCAACCATGTAAAGCGTGATCGCGTGGTATCAAAAATCGCACTTGAAAGATCGTCTTCCTCGCCAACACCGGCAAGGCGCATCATGTCTTCTTCGTATTCTTCATCGATGACGTCAACCACGTCATCGACCGTGATCACACCGACCAGTCGGCCGCTATCATCGACAACCGGTGCCGAAATAAGGTCGCGCTGACGGAACAGATGGGCGACGTTTTCCTGTTCTTCGGTCACGACGACCGTGCGCATGTTTTCGGCATCCATCACATCGCGTATCAGAACCGGACGATTGGTGCGGATTGCGCGCGACAGCGGCACGATCCCGACCGGGCTGTATCGCGGATCAACAACGATGATGTCATAAAAATCATCGGGCAGGTTCTTCGCCGACCGCAAGAAATCGATGGTTTGCCCGACCGACCAGTAATCCGGTATCGCCACCAGCTCGCGCTGCATGATACGACCGGCTGTATATTCCGGATAGGACAGTGCTTCTTCGACACGTGCGCGTTCAATATCGGAAAGCGCGCCCAGAAGTTCTTTCTGGTCCTCTTCTTCCAGATATTCGACAACTTCGACCACGTCATCCGAATCGAGTTCGGAAATCGCTTCGGCCACCGCTTCGGTACCAAGCAGCGAAATAACTTCTTCGCGCAGCTCGTCATCAAGCTCGGTCAGAAGTTCCGGGTCGAAATCCGGACGAATCAGATCAACAAGTTTTGCGCGCTGGCTGCTGCTGGCCCACCCCAGAAGGTCGGCGATATCGGCAAAGTGAAGTTCGGAAATCAGTTCTTCGGCGCGCGATACGTCATCGTCGCCCAGTGCATCAAGAATCTCGCGCGCATATTCGGGAGTAAGATCGACATAGTCGTCACCAGACGACGTATTTTCCGTCGGACGTTCCAGTTCTTCGACCTGATCCGTCATCTGCCCCTCCTCTGAATGTGTTGCGCGCTAAGTCCGTTCCTGCACTTCAATTAAAAATGCCGTGCCGGACCATTTTGCCCGACACGGCTGTTTCTGCGCTATCGGTCAGGCCCGGTCAAGGGCCGCGCGATAGCAATGTGCGGTTAATTGTGTTCCTGACTACGATTGATGGCATCAACCACGGCAATCGCACTCATATTGACGATACCACGCACCGTAATCGACGGGCTGACCACGTGGGCCGGTTTGGCCGCACCGACCAGAATCGGACCAACCGGCAAACCATCACCCAGCATCTTGACCATGTTGTAGGAAATGTTCGCTGCATCAAGCGTCGGCATCACCAGAAGGTTGGCCGAGCCTTTCAACATTGAATTCGGGAAAATGCGGGACCGGATTTCTTCGGAAATCGCGGCATCGGCATGCATTTCACCCTCAACCTCAAGGTCCGGTGCCAGGGTACGGATCAGCTGCAACGCATCGCGCATCTTACAGGCCGATTTGTTTTCATGGCTGCCAAAATTCGAATGCGAAATCAGGGCGGCCTTTGGCGTGATCCCGAAACGTTTGACCACGTCGGCGGCCATGATCGCGGTTTCCGCAACATGTTCCGGCGTCGGATCAACCGACACATAAGTATCGGTCAGGAAGAATGTCCCCTGCTTCATGATCATCATATTGACGGTCGAGAAGTCGGTAACACCTTTCTGTACGCCGACAAGGTTCCGCACATAGCGCAGATGACGCAGGAAACCACCCTGACAACCGCACAGCATCGCATCCACTTCGCCGCGGCGAAGCATCAGGGCGGCAATCACGGTCGGACGGGTACGCACGATGGAACGCGCATATTCCGGGTTGATACCGCGACGGCCCATGATGTTGTGGAAATCCTGCCAATCCTGTTCGAAATGCGGATTGTCCTCGGGATCATGGATTTCAACCTGCTCGTCCGGAATCAGGCGCAAGCCAAGCTCGGCAATGCGTTCAAGGATCACATCACGACGACCGATCAGAACCGGATGACAAACACCATCATCGACCAGAACCTGACAGGCCTGCAGAACACGGCGCGATTCACCTTCTGGATAGACAACACGTTTCTTGTGTGCGCGTGCCATATCAAAGACCGGCTTCATCACCAGACCGGACCGGAAGACAAAGCCTTCAAGCTGCTGACGATACGCATCGAAATCCGTGATCGGGCGTTTGGCAACACCACTATCCATTGCGGCTTTTGCCACGCGCGGCGGGATTTCAAGCATCAGGCGCGGATCAAACGGCTTGGGAATAAGGTATTCCGGGCCGAAACGCAGTTCCTGCCCACCATAAGCCGCCGCAACAATGTCAGAAACCTCGGCGGTTGCCAGATCGGCAATTGCCTCGACTGCGGCGATTTTCATTTCCTCGTTGATCTCGGTCGCGCCGACGTCAAGCGCCCCGCGGAACAGGAACGGGAAGCAAAGGACGTTGTTAACCTGATTCGGGTAATCCGTACGTCCGGTCGCCATAACAGCATCCGGGCGGATTTCCCTGACCAGTTCCGGCGAAACTTCCGGGGTCGGGTTGGCCAGCGCCATGATGATCGGGCGTTCGCCCATCTTGCGCAGTTCTTCCTCGCCCATGATATTCGGCGCCGAAAGACCGAGGAACACATCAGCCCCTTCGATCACGTCATTCAGGGTCCGTGCATTGGTATCGATGGCATATTCCGCTTTCCACGGATCCATCTCTTCCTTGCGTCCCTTGTAAACAACGCCGAACCGGTCGGTCACGGTGATGTTTTCACGCGGCATGCCCATGGAAACCAGAAGGTTAAGGCACGCAAGCGCTGCTGCCCCTGCACCCGACGCCACAAGGCGCACCTTGCTGATATCCTTGCCAACAACCCGAAGGCCGTTGCGCACTGCTGCGGCAACGCAAATCGCCGTACCATGCTGGTCATCGTGGAAAATCGGAATATTGCAGCGTTCGCGCAATGCCTTCTCGATAATGAAGCATTCCGGCGCCTTAATGTCTTCCAGGTTAACACCACCAAATGTCGGTTCAAGTGCCGCGACAATGTCGATGAATTTCTGTGGGTCGGTCTCGTTCACTTCAAGGTCGAAGACATCGATATTGGCGAATTTCTTGAACAGAACCGCCTTGCCTTCCATCACCGGCTTGGATGCCAGCGGACCGATCGGGCCAAGGCCCAGAACCGCCGTACCATTGGAAATCACGCCAACCAGATTGCCGCGCGCGGTATATTCGGCAGCGGTTTCAGGGTCTTTGACGATTTCCTCGCAGGCGAACGCAACACCCGGCGAATAAGCCAGCGCAAGGTCACGCTGGTTCGCAAGCGTCGTGGTTGCCGTAACGGACAGCTTCCCCGGGGTGGGATACCGGTGATAGTCCAAAGCCGCTTCGCGCAGCTTGTCATTTCTGTTTGCCATAAGAATACCTTTTAATTTCAGGTATTTGAGCCAAATTAACCGTAAATTGGTTAAATCCTGATTATTTTGCCTTTAAGTGGGGCGCACAGCGTAGAGTACTTTCAAGCCGGTTTGAAGCATTCAGTTCAAAGAAGTGCCCAAACACGACAAGGGTCAGCATTGCATAATTTTCAACGCCACACCGCAACTTTCCTCGTTCCCGCCCCAATAGCGGTCCCGTTTCATATGGGGATCATCCGAAACGAAAAAACCCGCCATCACTGGCGGGTTCTTTTTCATGACCCTTCCCGAAGAAAAGATCCAGATAATGGTGCGGTCGAGAAGACTCGAACTTCCACGGGGGTTAGCCCACAGCGACCTCAACGCTGCGCGTCTACCAATTCCGCCACGACCGCATATGTCTTGTCTGCAAACCCATGAGGTAATTTTGCGGGCTTGCCTTGGTGCGGAAAGGGAGATAGCAAAAAGGTTACCCCTGATCAAGGGCTCATTTCACTTATTTGACAGGAAAAATGCAAACCATCGCCCCTACCGCGCAAATTCCCGACTGGCGCACCGCCTCCGGGTTGGTTTCCTACCCCGAAGCACTGGCCGAAATGGAAGCGCGCGCCGAAGCCATCCATGAAGGCAAAGCCACGGAACTCGTATGGTTTCTGGAACATCCGCCGTTATATACGGCGGGGACCAGCGCGCATACCGAAGATCTTGTTGATCCCGATCGCTTCCCCGTCTATGACGCGGGACGTGGCGGACAATATACCTATCACGGCCCCGGACAGCGCACCGTTTACCTGATGCTGGACCTCAAAAGACGCGGTCGCGATGTCCGCGCCTATGTTCATAATCTGGAAGAATGGGTGATTCGCACACTCGCCCTGCTTGGCATTGCCGGCGAACGCCGCGATGGCCGGGTCGGCATCTGGGTTGCCCGTGAAGGCGGGCGCGAAGATAAAGTCGCCGCCATCGGTGTCCGGGTGCGACGCTGGGTCACATTCCATGGCATCGCGATCAATGTTAATCCCGATCTGTCGCATTTCGGCGGGATTGTTCCCTGCGGTATTTCCAATCATGGCGTCACCAGCCTTGCCGATCTTGGCGTCGATATTTCTATGGCGGAACTCGATAGGCTGTTAAAACAGACCTTTGTCGAAGTATTCCCCGGATTCGCAGATGAGTGACAGCCCGAACAAGGTTGCCAAAAACAGCAAAGCCAAACCGGGCAAATCCCGGAAGATGGGCGAAAGCATCGCCGAAGTCGGCATGGCCGATGCGGAACGCGATATTCTGGCCGAACTCGACAAGGCGCTAAGCGAGCATATCACTCTCCTGCTGGGATGGAGCCGTCGCCTTACCTTGCCTGCCGGCAATACCGCCCCCGTCACTCCCCACGACCATAGCGAAGATCACGATTGCGACTTTGGTGCCTGGTATGCTCTTAATCGCCATAACAGGCTCATAGACCAGCCTGCGATGCGCGCGCTTGCCGCCACCCATGAACAGCTTCACGCCTCTGCCAGACGCCTTCTGGAAGGCCACGAGATCGACGGTGATGTCGACGAAGCCGAGTTCGAGATAATGTCGCTGCGCGCCGAATCGTTTTTTGCGCAACTTCGCCGACTTGAACGCGCCTTCCGGACTGCGCGCTCCGATGTTGATCCGTTAACGGGCACCTATAACCGGCAAACCATGCTGGGCGACCTTGGCACCGAACGTGAACGTTCTGTGCGGACCGATACACCAACCGCAATTGCCTTGGTCGATCTGGATCATTTCAAGGCGGTCAACGATACCCATGGCCATCAGGTCGGAGATCTGGTTTTGCAGTCGGTCGCCGGTATCCTGCAATCCCATGTCCGCCCGTTCGACAAGGTCTATCGCTATGGCGGTGAAGAATTCCTGATTTGCCTTCCGAATGCCGACATGAAGCAATCCGCCCGCGTTCTTGAACGTCTGCGCCGCGTGATCGAAGCATCTCCGGTTACGCTTAATGACGGCACGATATTGCCAGTCACTGCCTCTATCGGGGCAGCTCCGATGACAAAAACCCGCACCATTGAACAGATCATCGAAAAGGCCGACCAGGCCCTTTATGCCGCCAAGGAAGGCGGCCGGAACAAAGTCCGGGTCTGGCGCAGCCCCGATGGGGCAAAAAGCACCGGCAAAACCGACGGCTCAAAATCCGACACCGGATCAACCGAGCCGCGTTAACCACCTGCCCAACCGACCAATATCGGAAATGTGATCGTTTTCAAAAACGCGACATGGATATGGGATATCGCGTTGAATCTCCGGCATTTCTTGCGGGATCATGCAGAGTTTGCATCAAAATCAGCTTGAAAATCAAAAAATTCTACCAAAGCGCAATCTTGTCTTCACAAGATGGAAACATATCTGCAAACTATAATAATAAAAGGCAGCAGGGTTCCGGCAACGGTTCCGAAAACGAGAGAGAAACGCTGCCTATGGGAGGGAATTCGGTTCGGACAGAACGGAGGCCCCTGATGTCCACTTCGACGGATTTCGTGCCTGGCGATCCCGCCTTGATGCTGACGGTGCTACGCTGTGCCGAAGGCAACCTTGACCAAAGCGTCCTTCTTGAACGCATTTTATCCCTGTTTTGCACGGATGATGATGGCAATCAGATCATTGTCGAAGACACACCCGATTTGCGACGACGCATCAACATCGCGATTTCACATCTGAAAATTGCCGGCCTGGTGCAGACATCGATGGACGGTAGCCTGTCGATCACATCCCTTGGCAGGGCCATGATGATGGCCTATCCGATGGGGATTGATGATGGTGTCTTGTGCTCGCTACCGGCATTTCGCAATCAGATTTACGATACCAATGCCCCGGTTGTGCATGAACGGCATCTTCCCAATCCTGCTTATGGATCGGGCTTTTCGGCGGGACTGGGTTCCCATCGACTGACCGAAAACCCCTATCCATCCGACAGCCGTGATCACGAGGACTGGCTAATGGGTTGGGACGAAGCGCTTGATCAAAGCAAACGCGAAGCGGAAACGCTTATAAGCTAGGGGATCATTCCGGACACCTAAGGCAGTCCGGCATGAAGGATTTGCGGACCGGCACCATTTGGGGGAACCAGGGCGGTGCCGGAATTGACCAAACCGGTATCAATCCGGTCGGCCCGGATGCCCGTCCGACGGCCACAGATTGCCCGCCAGCTGTCACCGGATAAGAATGCTTACCGGTTCCAGCCAACAGCAGGGCAACCAGTAACCGTCACCCTATTTCCCGAAGATTTAAAACGATACCACATAACACGGCCGCAAGACGGCGGCTCTGGCGCGATAATCGGTTTAGTCGTTATCAGGTTTGGAATTCGGATTGGCGGCACGGAAGAACGAAATCACGTTATCTTTATCCGACCGCGTCATATCGGTGTCATCCGGATTTTCATCGGCCCCGATCACCGTGGATTCGGTTTCATCGTCAGTTTTATCGGCATCGGTATTTTCAGACGGTTCAGAAGCACCGCGATAATGGCCGTCATGCTGCCTGTCGGCCTTGCGGTCCTCGGCGTCTTTTTTCGTGCGCTCGCCTCGCGTGCGGCCATGCAGGGCCCGACTGGCATCGGCCTGCTTTTCCTTGGCACTGCGTTTCTTCTGCTTTCGCGCCTGCCGCAAATTGACAAGATCGCCCATGCGGACGCCACCTTTCTTCCCGGTTTACACGGCCCAAATGACAAACGGGCACCCTGATTGATCAGGGCACCCGCCGAAACTTGGCAAACCGTTGATAAAACCTGTCTTGAGCCGCCTTAGCGGACAAAGACATGTACCTCGTTGGCCGAAACCGAGGCACTGGTCGCATCAGAAACACGAACACGCGCGCTGGGCATTCCCATATCTGTCAGGGAACGCAGAACTGACTGTGCATTGCGTTTGGATTTGTTGCTGTTCAGCGCAACCTGCGCCGGAGTCCCGCGATTCGGCGTTACCGCAACAACATCAAAGCTGGCCTGCGGGCGGCGCTCCAGAACGCGGTTAACCGCGTTATAAAGCGCCTGCTCGTATTTCACGCTCGGGCTGTCGAAGCGGATAACGACCAGCGGACGATCACTGGTCGATGCCATGCTGCTACCGGCGGATGCCGGTGCAGCCTGCGACTGGAAGACACGCTTGGAAAGCGCGTCACCGAAAATCTCGCCATTCTTGACAGCCAGTGCCAGCGCATTGAGGTTCGCACGCTCGTTGCTGACATAAGACGTCTGACGGGCAAGGCCTTCGCTGATTTCATTGAGAAGACGATCAATCAGCACCGTGGTGCGGTTGGTTTCGTCTTCCAGCAGCGCCAACTGACGATGATCTTCGTCAACCGCACCGGAAACCTGATAGGCAGACCGGACGGATTCCAGCAGGAAGGTCGACAGCGTCGAATCAGCAGCCACTTTATTGGCCAGCGAATTCATTGCCGCAATGTCGTCATTCACACGATCAAGTTCCTGCTGTGCAGTATTCCACTGCTGCACCAGAACAGGGTTGCCCGGCGTGGTACCAACCTGCAAACGTGCGCTGATCGCAGCCACAGTCCCGTGATAGGCCTGCGAGTTGCGAACGGTCTGCGCCCGAAGCTGCTGCAATTCGTTACTGTGATCACTCAACGCCGATTTCAGGCGATTGAGTTCGGACTGCATATTTTCGACCTTTGAACCAACAAAGGTTCCGGTCTGCGAGATGCTTGTCAGTGGTTGGGAACTGCGCGCAACATCGGTGGATGTCGTAGCATCTGCCCCGCTTGTATCAGCCATTGCTGCTGAATTTTCAGTGCCGGCATTCTCTTCGCCAGCCAAAGTCGGCCAAAGGGCCTCTGAAGAAAAAGAACATCCCCCCAGCAAAAGGGCGGCGCCGATTACGGCGAGGTAGGTTTTACGAACGGCCATTTCGATCTATTACCTAAGTAGGAATAAGCGAATCTCCCTGGGCCTGCTTTTTTATGAGTTGAAACAAGCCCCTGCTCCCCCGGGATTGAATGCATCTTAGTCCACGACCACTTGTGGAACAAGACGCATTTGCCCCTTTTTTAGCCATAGTTTGTCATATCGGTGTCAAACGCAACAAACCGGGGCAGAACAAGGCCCTAGCAGCAGTAAAAAACCTGCATTTGTAAAAAATACGGTTTTTTGAAATTTACCGCTTGCAATGCCCCGCTCGTTTGCATAAGTTCCGCTCCGCCGACGGGGAGCACTCAGCGCAAACCGGCGGAAACCAAGGCAAAGCGCCCGTAGCTCAGCTGGATAGAGCATCTGACTACGAATCAGAAGGCCGGAGGTTCGAATCCTTCCGGGCGCGCCATTCAAAGGCCCGACGTTAACGCGTCGGGCCTTTGCCATTTCCGGACCATGTTTTATTCTGGTCCGACTTTCACGCCCACAAACCTGCGAAAATGTGA
>CBIHMD010000012.1:0-15030 GCA_966210655.1 uncultured Thalassospira sp. | reverse complement strand
GCCACAGGTGACACTTTATCCCCTGATCATCATGGTGCGTGAATTGGGAATATTTGGCTCCATTTCGGGGCTTGTTCTGGTGCATGTCATCTGGGGCATTGCCTTTACCACCATGATGTTCCGCAACTTTTTCAAAACCGTTCCGCAGGATTTGCTCAAAGCCGCCCGTATTGACGGGGCCGGATTCTGGCCTTTGTTCTGGTACGTGATGCTGCCGCTGTCATTGCCGATCCTTGGTGTGGCGATGATTTTGCAGTTCACATACATCTGGAACGATTTCCTGCTGGGCCTGACCTTTGGCGGACGGTCCGGGCAGCCGATGACGGTTGCGCTTAACAACCTTGTTGGATCGCAGTTCGGCGAGAAGGAATATAATGTCGATATGGCTGCCACCATGCTGACAGCGCTTCCGACACTGGCGGTTTATCTACTGTCGGGGCGGTTGTTTGTTCGCGGAATTGCGGCTGGTGCAGTGAAAGGATAGCAGGGCATGAATGGCGTTGAATTATGTGGTGTGACCAAGGCCTATGCCGGTCTGACCGTGATGAAAGACATCGATCTCGAGATTGAGGACGGCGCATTTCTGGTTCTGCTGGGGCCGTCGGGGTGCGGCAAATCGACGATCCTGAACATGATTGCCGGCCTGGAACCTGTCACCGGTGGATCAATCCATATCGCTGGGCGGGATGTGACAGAACTGGAACCCGATGAACGCGATATCGCGATGGTGTTTCAGTCCTATGCACTGTATCCGACCATGTCGGTGCGCAGGAATATCGGTTTTGGCCTTAAAATGCGCGGCATGTCTAAGGCCGATATCGAAAAGCGTGTCGATGATATTGGTGAACTTCTGCAAATCACCCCGCTTCTGGATCGCAAACCGTCGCAATTGTCCGGCGGGCAGCAACAGCGTGTGGCAATTGGTCGTGCGCTGGTGCGCGAGCCCTCGGTTTTCCTGTTTGACGAACCGTTATCGAACCTTGATGCCAAACTGCGCGCCGATATGCGTGTGGAACTGAAACGCCTGCATGAGCGGCTTGGTCGGACGATTGTCTATGTTACCCATGACCAGATCGAAGCCATGACACTGGCGACCAAGGTGGTGGTGCTGGACAAGGGGGCCATTCAGCAGGCAGATACGCCGGAAAATGTTTATCGTCGGCCGGCCAACAAATTTGTCGCAAGCTTCGTTGGGGCTCCGACCATGAATTTCATCGACGGCAAGCTGGTCCAGAATGGCGATGGTATTGCCTTTGATGGCGGATCGGGTCAGTTGCCTTTGGCCGGCATGCCGGCCCGTGCGCGTGACCTGATCGGACAATCCGTGACACTGGGGGCGCGTCCCGAACATCTGATGTTTGATGACCTTGGAGCCAATGCACGGGTGCTTCTGGCTGAACCGACCGGCCCCGATCAGTATGTCCGTCTTGCGGTTGCGGGATCGGAAGTCACTGCGCGGACCGGCCCCGAACAGCATTTCAGTTCCGGCACTGACGCCCGGATCATGATTGACGGGGGACGTGTGTCGCTTTTCGATCCCGAGAGCGGCCGGGCGGTCCTTTAACCACGAAGAAATTCCGCATTCAGGAATCCAGTGGATGTTATTTCATCATGCTTTCCGGCAGAGAACTGTCGGAAAGCAGTGGGTATTTGCTGCGCGCATTAGGTAACTGATAGTGCCACCATTCATGATCGTAATACTCGAATCCGGCGCTGACCATGATGCCAAGCAACAGCAAACGGTTGGCTTCAGCGTCTTTTGAAAGCCCGTCCGCCCCGTGATAGGACCGGATATGCATTTCATCAAACCCTGTCCCCATATCCAGTTCCTTGCCGTTTTCGTCCAACAGCGTTAGATCAATGGCCACACCACGGCCATGTGGCGATCCAAGATCGGGATTGGCGATGAAATCGGGATTGGGTGTATGGTTCCAAAGGGCCCGCTGGGCTTCTTGTGGACGGAAAGCATCCAGCACGCGAATGCGTTTCCCGTGACGTCGTGTCATGGCGACCGCCTTTTTCAGGCAGTCCGCCGCATCGCGATGAAGATAGCAGGCAGGCCGTGAATAGATTGGTGCCCCGGTGAAATTGCGATCCGTGGCATAAACAATATCAATATCGACATCATATTCTTGTGGTGTAATTTCGACCAGCGCCATTGCCGGAGGCCCCCTGTTCTTGTCGTTTACCGATTACATCAAAAAAATGCTGACCGGTCAGTTGCGCAGCAATCCCCATAACGCAGATCAGGCCGTATCGCAAACGTCATCCGGGCCAGCAGAAAAAAGCGGCCCGACGCTTTTGGCAATTGATACTGCGTCAACGTCGCTTTCAACAGCGGTGCTGATCAATGGCGTGGTCAAAGGCGAGCTTTACGAAGATATGGAACGCGGACAGGCCGAAAACCTGATGGGTTTCATTGCCGAAAGTCTCAGGCAGGCGGGCATCACGTTTGATGAGGTTGACGGCATTGCCGTGACTGTCGGACCGGGGGCTTTTACCGGCATGCGTATCGGCCTTGCTACAGCGCGTGCGCTGGGACTGGCGCGCAAAATCCCGGTGGTTGGTGTCAGTTCGCTTGAGGCGGTGGCTTATGGTGTTTCTGAACGCGATCAGCAGGGGCGAAATATTCTGGTCGCCCTTGATAGCAAACGGAACGAGATTTTCGCTCAGGCCTTTGATGGCAGGAAACGACCGCTAAGTACGCCAGAATGTGTTGCCCCGCGACAGGCCCTGATGATGGCACCACCCGGCGATACGCTTCTGGCCGGTGATGCGACCCCGCGCCTTTTGACCGCGGCTGCACATGCGCCCGATGCGTTTTATGATTGTACCGCACCGGGTCTGCCGCGGGCGGGCAACGTTGCACGGATTGCTGCGGCACGTTGGGGTACGGATGAAAACCTGCCGCCGGTGCCGATGTATCTGCGTGCACCCGATGCGCGTCGTATTGAGGATCAGGGACCGGCGAAAAACAAACCGGCAGACGAAGGATGAATAATTCTTCGCGCCAGCCGGACTTTGTGGACAGGATTGAAATCGTTCCCCTTACCGCGGCATTTTGCGCGTTGGCCAGTGCCCTGCATGCCGATGGGTTCGAAGAATACTGGTCCGAAGACGAGATGATCAGGTTGCTTGATGTTCCTGGTGCTTTCGGTTTTCTGGCTTTTGAACCGGGGAACGACGCGGAAAACCTGAAAGACAGGCCGCTTGGTTTTATCCAGATGCAATCGGTGCTCGACGAGGCTGAGGTCAATACCATTGTGGTTGCGAAGGATGCTCGTAAATCCGGTGTCGCCAGAAAACTGCTGAGCCTGACCTTTGAGCGTTTGCGCGAAACAGGTGTGAAGCGGGTTTTGCTGGAAGTAGCCGACGATAATGCACCGGCGATAGCGCTATATCGTCATTGCGGTTTTACCGAAATAGGACGGCGCAAAAAATACTATCGCCGAAAGTCCGGTCGCGAGGTCGATGCGTTGGTTATGGTGCGTGATCTTGGTGTTTGTGTTTTGGGCTGGGGCGATTAATGCAAGCTGGATGCATTCTATTTCGGTATATCCACATCAAATGTGTGGTTTTGACCGCCAAGCTGTTATAGTCTAAGCTCCGATGACGATGCAACGGATGTGCTTCAGCCTTTTCGTATCGTTAAACGATATGTGTCCGGTGCGTCGGAAAGTTCGACAATATCAATGACTGTGTCACCCATTTCGGTGACAGAACGCGGAACGTTTTTTAACGGTTCGCCAGTACCCAGTGTGACTTCCAGAATCTGACCCTGTGTCATGGTTTCAAGTTTCAGCCGGGTGCGAACAAACGTCATCGGGCAGACATCTTTGGTGATGTCGATCTTATGATCGGGCGTGATGTCGTCCATATACTGTCTCCTGATGGGCCCCGAAAACGTGAAGTAGCGTTTCAACGGGCAGGAGGCAAGCTGGAGAGAACAAAATATCGCGATTTGTACCTTGCGATATGTGACAGTTTTCTCGATATTTAGCCCACATGAGAGCAAGAGCCTGGGAGCATCCTGGCTTGGGGACAGGCGGAACCGGAAACGAGAAACAAGACTATGCTTGCAGAATCAACCATCGAGCAGAAGTGCATCGACGCGGGTCTGAAAATGACCGGCCAACGCCGGGTGATTGCCCGGGTCCTGTCAGAATCTGAAGATCATCCCGATGTGGAGCTGGTTTATCGCCGGGCGACGGAAATTGACCCGAAGATTTCGATTGCGACCGTTTATCGGACCGTTCGCCTTTTTGAAGAGGCGGATATCCTCGAAAAACACGATTTCGGCGATGGCCGTGCGCGTTATGAGGAACTGACCGAGGAACATCATGATCATCTGATCGACATGCGGTCGGGTAAAGTGATCGAATTTTCGAACGAAAAAATCGAAAAGCTTCAGGAAGAGATCGCCAGAGAGCTTGGTTTCAAGCTTGTCGGCCATCGTCTGGAGCTTTACGGCGTTCCGATGAAGGACGAAAAGTAACCGATTTCTGACAAACCGGTTGCGAAAATCGCAGATTTCAAGCCATCCGCTCCCGTCGAGCGGGTGGCTTTTCATATTCCTGTTACGCGTTCTTAACAAAGCCTTCACTCGCCCCTGACGCGAAACTTGCGCAAAATCTGCGCAGATGAACGAAAGGGAGTTGCGATGAGCGACGATCGACAGCAGCGGCTAGAGGTGCGCCTCACCGAGACCGAGGACGAACTCCTCGCAAGCCAGAAACTTCGCTACAAGGTGTTCTATGAGGAACGCGGCGCAAAGCCGAGTGCCGAAATGGCTGCGGCTGAGCGTGATTTTGATCATTATGATCCCCTGTGTGACCATCTGCTGGTAATTGATCACAATCGTGGCCAGGGGCCTGACGGGGTTGTCGGGACCTATCGTTTGCTGCGCCAGTCGGTTGCCAATCAGCATGGTGGCTTTTACAGCGCGGATGAATATCACATCCAGTCGATGCTTGACGCTGCACAGGGCAATGGCGAGATCATGGAACTTGGTCGTTCCTGTGTAGAGGAAGCCTATCGCACCATGCCGACCCTGCAACTTCTCTGGCAGGGAATTGCTGCCTATGTTTTCAAATACGATATCAAGCTGATGTTTGGCTGCGCATCGTTCCATGGCACCGATCCGGATGCCTTTGGTGATGTTCTGACCTATCTGCATCACAACCATCTGGCACCTGAAGAAATGCGCCCACGCGCGGTCGAAGGCCGGTACGAACCGATGGCGCGCACGACCATCGATGCAATCGACGCCCGCCAGGCGCTTCGCGATCTGCCACCATTGATCAAGGGCTATCTGCGACTGGGTGGTTTCGTCGGTGATGGTGCCGTGGTCGATCATCAGTTCAATACCACTGACATCTGCATCGTGTTACCGACGGAAAAGGTAACGGATCGTTATTACAAGCATTACGAACGGACCGCGAGGGTATCGTGAACTGCTATGCGTGTGCAGCCATTCGGCTGTTGGCCTATGCTCTGCTGACTTTGATCCTGATTCCGGTTCAGATGATGGCGATTGCGTTTCGCCTGCAACTGGCCGATGATCTGCCGCGTTTCTACCATGCGCTTTGCCTGAAAATCCTTCATATCGAAGTCCGCGTTTCCGGGGCGGAGCTTCTGGACGGGCCCGGCATTATCGTTGCCAACCACGCATCATATCTTGATATCCCGGTGCTGGGGGCGTTTGCCCGTGGCAGCTTTATTGCCAAGACCGAAGTCGCCAGCTGGCCGATTTTCGGAACACTCGCCAAATTGCAGCGGTCGACCTTTGTCGAACGTCGCCCCGCGCGTTCACGCGAACAGAATGACCAGATTTCCCAGCGTCTTGCCAGCGGGCATAAGCTGATTCTGTTCCCGGAAGGCACCAGCAACGACGGTAATCGCGTTCTGCCATTCAAATCGACCCTGTTTGGTGTTGCCGAACGCACGATGCCAGATGGTTCCCCGGTTAAAGTCCAGCCGGTGTCGATTGCCGCAACCCGTCTTGACGGTGCCCCGATCGGGCGTGATTTGCGGGCATTCTATTCCTGGTACGGCGATATGGACTTGGCCTCGCATTTGTGGCAGTTTCTGGCACTTGGCAAAGTAACGGTTGAGCTGGTTGTTCATCCGGCTGTGACTCTGGCCGATGCCGGGTCGCGAAAGGAACTTTCCCGAATGTGTGAAACAGCTGTTGCGCGTGGACATCATGCAGCGCTGACCGGCATGCATCAGGGTGTTCCGGTTCCGCTGATTGATAACGGACGTTCGGGCGATCTGATCGGCTTTTCGCCACTGGCCATCGTTTCCGAAGATTTTCGTTTGTTCGGACCTGATCGTCAGTTCGGCTCCTGACCGTTTTGCCTTATAATCGGGTTGCGTGAATTGGGTTTCATGTAGCCGGGATTTCAGATATCGAAGATGTCCGGTCTGCGGTGTGAATTTTCACACCGCTTTTCGGCGTATTCGAAAGAGCAAAAACGGAATCAGAAGTGAGCGAGACGAAGAAGCTTTTTGTAAAAACCTATGGCTGTCAGATGAATGTGTATGACAGCCAGCGCATGCAGGATGTATTGGCGCCGCTGGGTTACCAGCCGGTCGACGACGCCGCAGGTGCCGATATGGTGATCCTCAATACCTGTCATATTCGTGAAAAGGCTGCCGAAAAGGTCTTTTCCGATCTCGGTCGTATTCGCAAACATAAAAAAGCCAAGGAAGCGAACGGAACGGACAAGATGATTGTTGCCGTGGCGGGGTGTGTTGCGCAGGCCGAAGGTGCCGAACTGATGCGCCGCGAGCCGATGGTCGATATGGTCTTTGGGCCGCAAACCTATCACCGGCTGCCGGAAATGGTGGCGCGCGCCAACCGTGCCGTCGGGCGGGATCGCATCATCGATACCGATTTTCCGGCCGAGGAAAAGTTCGATCATCTGCCCCAACAGGTTTCAAGGCAGGGCTATTCAGCCTTTCTGGCAATTCAGGAAGGATGCGATAAATTCTGCACCTTCTGTGTTGTGCCTTATACCCGCGGGGCGGAATATTCCCGCCCCGGTGCGGATGTGATCAACGAAGCCAGGCAGCTTGTTGCCAAAGGCACACGCGAAATCACCCTTCTGGGTCAGAACGTCAATGCCTATCACGGCGAGGGTCAGAATGGCGGAGAATGGACGCTTGGCCGTCTGTTACGCGAATTGTCAGACATCGACGGGCTGGATCGTATTCGTTACACAACCTCGCACCCGCGCGATGTTGATGATGATCTGATTGCGGCTCATCGTGACCTTCCCAAACTGATGCCGTTCCTGCATCTTCCCATTCAGGCGGGATCGGATCGTGTGTTGCAGGCAATGAACCGCAAACATGATGGTGCCTCTTATCGCGAAATAGTCGCAAAACTCAAAGACGTCTGTCCCGATCTTGCGCTGTCTTCGGATTTCATCGTGGGCTTCCCCGGCGAATCCGATAAGGATTTCGAGGACACGATGCAGATGGTGCGCGATATTACCTTCATTCAGGCGTTCAGTTTTAAATACAGCCCGCGTCCCGGTACGCCGGCATCGGCCATGGAATTGCAGATTCCCGAACCGGTAAAGACCGAGCGGATCATGCGTCTGCAGGCGCTTCTGGCCGAACAGCAGCTTGAATTCAACCGAAACTGCCTTGGCCGGGAAATGGATGTCCTGCTGGAACGTTACGGCAAACTTGAAGGACAGCTTGTCGGAAAAAGCCCCTATTTGCAGCCGGTTCATGTCAGTGGTTTGCCGGAATCGGCACTGGGACAGATCGTAAGGTTGAAAATAACCGAAGCACTGCCTAATTCTCTTGGCGGTGAACTGGTCGATGCCCCGGTTCAAAATCGGGATTCTGAAAGGAAAATTGCGTGACTGCCACCTCAGCCAAGGCAAAAAACACGGCAAAAGCCAAGTCTTCGACCAAAGATACCGACCAGATCGAATTTGCAGACAATGCACTTGCCCAGCTTTTATACGGGCCGCAGGCCGAAAACCTGACCCGCCTTTCCGAAGGCACCGGTGTTCAGGTTTCCAGTCGCGGATCGGTCGTGACTCTTGCTGGACAAGGTCCCAAAGTTGCCCAGGCCAAAAAGGTTCTGGGGCAGCTTTATGCACGCCTGCGGGACAAGGAAATTGATCATATCGATGTCGAAACGGTTGATGGTGCCATCCGTTTGTCCGAGCCTGACGAAGCCGATCCTTGGACCGGGCAGACCAAAGATATGTTTGGCGGATCGCGCCTGACCATCCAGACTAAAAAACGCCGGATTTCGCCGCGTTCCAAACGCCAGAAAGATTATGTCGAGGCCATGCTCGATCACGAGCTGGTCTTTGGTATTGGTCCGGCCGGTACCGGAAAGACCTATCTGGCTGTTGCGATGGCGGTTCAATCGCTTATTCAAGGGCAGGTTGACCGTATTGTCCTGTCACGTCCAGCGGTCGAGGCCGGCGAACGGCTTGGCTTCCTGCCGGGTGATCTGAAGGACAAGGTCGATCCGTATCTGCGCCCGCTTTATGATGCGCTACATGACACCTTGCCCGGCGATGTCGTGATCAAGCGCATGGAAAGCGGCGAGATCGAAGTTGCCCCGCTTGCTTTCATGCGTGGCCGTACCCTTGCGCATGCTTTTGTTATTCTGGACGAGGCACAAAATACGACAGCCATGCAGATGAAAATGTTCCTGACCCGTCTTGGCGAAGGATCGCGGATGGTGGTGACCGGCGACCTGACTCAGGTCGATTTGCCCGATGGCACCAAATCCGGTCTGCGTGATGCGCTTGAAACCATTGCGGATGTCAAGGGTGTCGCGACGATCAAGTTTGATCAGCGCGACGTCGTGCGCCATGCGCTTGTGACCAAGATTGTTCAAGCCTATGACGCGGCAGATGCATTGCGGGACCGCCTGAAAAAAGGCTATCGCGGTATCAAGGACGAGGATCAGGGTGATGACCACACCGCTTGATCTGGATCTTGATGTTGAAGCGGGGAATTGGACCAAGGCCGAGATCGACGCGATTGAAAATGCTGTGCGTGCGGCCCTTGATGGTGCTGTGCGCGATGGTGCGCTTTGGGAAGATGATGCCGTTCCAACCGATGGAACACCCGACCAAGGGGATGGCGCATCGCTTTTAAGTATTGCACCGGTAGTTGAGGTTGGTGTTCGGTTATCCGATGATGCATCTGTCCGGATATTGAACCGTGATTATCGCGGCAAGGACAGTCCGACCAATGTTTTATCGTTCGCAGCCCTTGAAAGCGCGGATGATGCAGCAGATTTCATGATGTCATCCGATATGCCATTGATGCTGGGTGATATTGTTGTTTCACGGGAAACGTGCGAACGCGAAGCTTCTGAACAGAACAAGACACTGATAAATCATCTTGTTCATCTGACGGTGCATGGCACGCTGCATCTTGTCGGCTATGATCATATGGTTGATGATGAAGCCGAAGAGATGGAAGAACTTGAACGGCAAATTCTTGCCGCACTGGGGATTGATGATCCCTATGAACCGATCGAAGATCAAGATATCGAAACAGGACAATGAACGAGAATAGTCAGCGCGACGACGACCACGACAGTATAGGCCCTCGCCAAGGCGGGGATAATGGTCAGGATTCGGATAACGGGTCCTTATGGGGCAATGTCGCATCGGCATTGGGCCTTAAGCGCGGCAAGGTGCGAAACGGCGAGGCATCGCTTTCCGACACGCTTGAAGAACTTGCCGAGCGCAGTGAAGAAGACGACGAGCCTGTCTCGCTTCACGAAAGGTCGCTTTTCGAAAATATCATCGCCCTTCGGGATATGACCGCCGAGGATGTGATGATCCCGCGCGCCGATATTGTTGCGGTCGAAAAAAGCATCACGCTTGACGAGCTGGTCGAAGTGATGGTCAAAAAGGCACATTCCCGCCTGCCGGTTTACGGCGAGTCTATCGATGAAATCGCGGGTATGGTCCATATCAAGGATGTTCTGGGGTGTGTTGCGGCAGGCAAGGAATTCCAGCTGCAAACCCTGTTGCGCCGGGTGCTGTTCGTGTCGCCTGCGATTCGTGTGCTTGACCTGCTATCGGAAATGCGTCTGTCGCGGACGCATATGGCGCTGGTGGTCGACGAGTTTGGCGGTATTGATGGCCTGATCACCATCGAGGATCTGGTCGAGGAAATTGTCGGCGAAATTGATGACGAACACGACGTTGACCAGACACCGAAGCTGATCCGCCTTTCGGATGGCTGCTATATTGCCGATGCGCGTTACGAGGTCGAAGACCTTGAAGAAAAGCTGGGCTTTGGCCTGCTGGACGAGGATGAGGACGAAGATATTGATACACTGGGCGGCCTGGTCTTTTCGCTGGCGGGGCGTGTACCTGCGCGGGGTGAGCTGATCGAGCATCCGACCGGTATCCAGTTCGAAGTTCTTGATGCCGATCCACGCCGTATCCGGCGCTTGCGCATTCACCTGATCCGCACCGAGCCGACCGCGATCAGTGACGAAAGTTCCAAACAGGGATCATCTAATGATTGATAGACTGGCGGCGCGCCTAGCCAACCTTTCGGGTTGGCGCAGGCGTTTTTTGTGGCTGGTGTCCGGGGCGGTTGCGGTATTGGCGTTGCCGCCTTTCTTCTTTTTACCGGCTCTTCCAATAGCTTTTGCCGTGCTGCTTTGGTCGCTTGAAGGCGTTAAATGCAACAAAGGCGCACTTTCGGCGGGTTGGTGGTTCGGGACCGGGCATTTTGCCGCCGGTTTTTACTGGGTCAGTCATGCCTTTCTGGTCGAGCCGGAAATCTATGGCTGGATGATTCCGTTTGTGTTGCTCGGGCTGGGCGGCGGGCTTGCGATCTTTCCGATGGTTGCCGTTTGGGCAAGCTGGTGGATGACGCGCGAAATTATCGGGCGTGCGGTGATGCTGGCAGCTTTTTGGGCGGTGGCGGAATTCTTGCGCGGTCATCTGATGACCGGGTTCCCATGGAACTTGCTGGCGCATGTCTGGGCGATTGATCCGGCACCGATGCAATTTTCCGCGATCGTCGGGGTTTACGGACTTTCGGTGATTACCGGCCTGTTTGCGACTTTGCCTGCGACTTTTATTGCCGGGCGTGCCGGGCGATTGACCGCGTTTGCGGGCATCATGATTGCGGGGCTGTTGTGGGGCGGCGGTGCGTTTCGCCTTGCATTGGTGGGGTCCGTGGATGCCGAGGTCCCCGTTTCTGAAGATTTGCCTTTGGTGCAGGTCGTGCAGCCCAATATCCCGCAGCGTGAAAAGTGGGTGCCGGAACTTCAGGACCAGCATTTTGCAAAACTGCTGCGACTATCGCGTCGCCCGGCCGATATGGCACCGGACCGCAAACGTATCGTGATCTGGCCCGAAACGGCTGCGACATTTTTTGTCGAAACCCAACCGGTACGCAGGTTGCAGATGGCCTCGGTTCTCGGATCTGATGATATTCTGGTTACCGGGGCTCCGCGAACCTATCCGCGCGATACGGATGAATTCAAAGTCTGGAACGCGGTTCAGGTTCTTGACAGTACCGGAGAGATTGTTGCGAGTTTCGACAAGTTCCATCTCGTCCCGTTTGGCGAGTATGTGCCGTTCCGCAACTGGATTCCGATCCCGAAACTGACTGCCGGGCGCACTGATTTCTCCTTTGGTCCGGGACCGCAGACACTTGATATTGCAGGTTTGCCGAGTTTCTCGCCCCTGATTTGCTATGAGGTGATCTTCCCAGGGGCTGTTATTGACGATGCAGATCAGCCGGACTGGTTGCTAAACGTGACCAATGATGGCTGGTTTGGCAAAAGTGCTGGTCCTTATCAGCATCTCGCAGCAACCCGTTTTCGAAGTATCGAAGAAGGACGTCCGTTGGTTCGGGCGGCCTATACTGGTGTCTCGGTAATGTATGACGCATACGGGCGGGAACTCGCGAGACTCCCCTTAAGTGCAGAGGGAGTCTTGGTTCACCCCCTTTCGAAGGTGTATAACCATACTACGGTATATTATTTGTGGCGCGATATTCTATTTTACGGTATTGTAACCTTTCTAGCCGTTCTCGTTTTGGGATATAGTAGGTTTTTCAAATCCCTTAAAGCGGCTGTGTGAAGCACCGAACCGCTCCCTGATTGTCCCACCAATAAATAAGAGCGGGGTAGGTCGGAGTGAGAGAAGGACACCACAAAATGTCGCCTAAGGATGAAAACACGATGGTCAAGAATACTCGCGGCAGAGGTCGGGGCCGGACCGCAAATGGCAAGCCGAACCCTGTTGATATTCATGTCGGTGCGCGTGTGCGATTGCGCAGAACGCTGCTTGGCATGAGTCAGGAAAAACTTGGTGAAGCCATTGGCTTGACATTCCAGCAGGTCCAGAAATATGAACGTGGCGCAAACCGCGTTGGTGCATCGCGCCTTTATGACCTGTCGCGCGTTCTTGAGGTGCCGGTTTCGTTTTTCTTTGACGACATGCCTGACGAGATTTCGTCAAAATCCGTGCATGAACGTCGGGAAATGTCGGAAAGCCCGGACCCATTCGATAACGATCCGATGAACCGTCGCGAAACGCTTGAGCTGGTGCGTGCCTATTACCGGATTACCGATCCGACCCAGCGCAAACGCGTTTTCGAGCTGGTCAAATCGATGGGTATTCTGGTTGCAGACAACGAAAACGCAAAATAGAAAACCCAGAACTATCAATTTGAAAAGCGCATTTGTGGCTTCAGGCCCGATGCGCTTTTTTGCCTTTGTTAAGACCATTTTGATCCTCGAAATGCAATTGGCGCGTTACGCTTATGCACCGATCTTTCTTGACCTGAAAATGTCATTGAGGCAAAACCGCAGTTTGGGCGATATGCTTAATCGAATACGTGGACGGATTTGGACCGCTTGCCACCACGCAAAAAAAGGCTAAGTGGGCGAAATTGGTACAGGTCTGGATCGATGCCCTCAGGTCCAGTTTATGGAACTCCTTTTTTCACCGGAGAAGGTTTGAATGTCTCTTTCCGAATATCTTTTTACCAGCGAGTCCGTTTCCGAAGGTCACCCCGACAAGGTTTGTGATCGCATTTCAGATTCCATCGTTGATGCGTTTCTCGCCGCGGATGAAGATTCGCGCGTTGCTGTCGAAACCCTTGCCACCACGAACCGTGTGGTTCTGGCAGGCGAAGTTCGCGGCCCCGAAAGCGTTTCCAAGGAAGTGATGGTCGAAGCCGCCCGCGAAGCCATTCGCGCCATCGGCTACGAGCAGGACGGTTTCCATTGGAAAACGGCCGAAATTGAATGCCACGTCCATGAACAGTCTGCCGATATCGCACAGGGTGTCGATTCTGCTGGTGAAAAAGACCTCGGTGCGGGCGATCAGGGCATTATGTTCGGCTATGCCTGCGACGAGACGGACGAGCTGATGCCTGCTCCTATCCAGTTCTCGCACCGCATCCTGCGCAAAATGGCCGAAGACCGTCATTCCGGCAAATCGGCCCAATTCGGCCCGGATGCCAAAAGTCAGGTCACACTGCGTTATGTCAATGGCAAGCCGGTCGGTGCGACCTCGGTTGTGGTATCCACCCAGCATGCCGACGGTTTGAGCCAGGCCGATGTCCGTTCGCTGGTCATGCCCTATATCGAGACGATCCTGCCGGAAGGCTGGATGCCGCCGGAAGACGAGATTTATATCAATCCGACGGGCCGTTTTGTTATCGGCGGTCCGGACGGGGATGCCGGTCTGACCGGTCGTAAAATCATTGTCGATACCTATGGTGGTGCTGCTCCACATGGTGGCGGTGCGTTTTCAGGTAAAGACCCGACCAAGGTCGACCGTTCTGCGGCTTATGCTGCGCGTTATCTTGCGAAAAATGTGGTTGCTGCCGGTCTTGCCGAACGTTGCACCATTCAGGTTGCCTATGCGATCGGTATTTCCAAGCCGCTGGCGCTTTATGTGAACAATCATGGTACCGGCAATGTGGATGAAATCAAACTGGGCAGCGTTCTGCGCCAGTTGATGGATCTCAGCCCGCGGGGCATTCGTGAACATCTTTCGCTTTGCCGTCCGATCTATACCCCGACTTCTGCCTATGGCCACTTTGGTCGTCAGGCAGAAGAAGACGGTCGTTTCTCTGGGGAGCGCACCGATCTGGGTGGTGAACTGAAATCGGCATTCGGTGCCTGATTGGCTGAAAAGCCAAAGCACGATTTGCCAAAATCGTGTGACGTGATATGAGGCGGGCGGCCCCGATACAAATCCGGGGCCGCCCGTTTGATTTTGAGCCATTTTTCAAACCCGTCCTGACAGTTAAGACAATGCGCAACAGCAATCGCCCGTTACCGACCCCGGATCGTCCGAATTTTTATGGCCGTCGCGGCAGCCGCCCGCTCAAGGATTCACGCCGTGCGCTGGTTGACGAGTTGCTGCCGAAAATCGGGATTACCTATCCAGATCAGGCCGGTGTCGATCCGAACGACTATTTCGGGGAAAAGCATGATCAACTTTGGCTCGAGATCGGCTTTGGCGGTGGCGAACATTTGGCTGGTCAGGCCCAGGCCAATCCGCAGACCGGCATTATCGGTGCGGAACCATTCATGGACGGCGTCGGAAGCCTTCTGCGCCACCTTGATGAACGCGACCTGACCAATGTCCGGGTCATTGCAGACGATTCCCGTCCGCTGCTTTACAAGCTGGTTGATGCCTGCTTTGACCGTGCTTTCCTGTTGTTCCCGGACCCGTGGCCGAAAAAGCGTCATGCGGAACGCCGTTTTATCGGCCCCAAAAATATTGCTCTTCTGGCGCGTCTTTTGAAAGACGGGGCAGAATTCCGGGTTGCCAGTGATGATATGCAATATATCTCCTGGACTCTGCAGCATATGCACAATCACCCGGATTTCGAATGGCTTGCCGAAAGCCCGGAAGACTGGCGCAATCCGCCTGCCGACTGGGTTAAAACCCGGTACGAGCAAAAGGCGCTCCGTCAAGGCAAGAAATGCAACTATCTGCGTTTCCGTCGACGTGCCCGGAACTGAAACCTGCGATAATAAGC
>CBIHMD010000011.1:0-15133 GCA_966210655.1 uncultured Thalassospira sp. | reverse complement strand
GCCAATTTCATGGGGGCGTCAAAACGTCTGGCAGAATGTTATTGTCAGGCGCTTGAAACTCTTCCGTCGGATCAGCGGGGGGGGACACGATTTGTCACCGTGCGGTTTGGCAATGTTCTGGGGTCGACAGGGTCGGTGGTGCCCTTGTTCCGTCGCCAGCTAGAGGCTGGTGGGCCGCTGACCGTGACGCATGAGGGCATCACGCGATACTTCATGACGATTGCCGAAGCGGTCGAGCTTGTTTTGCAGGCTGCCGAGCTTGGCAAACATGGCGTTACAGAGGGTGGCAAGATTTTCGTTCTCGATATGGGACGACCGGTAAAGATCATTGATCTGGCGCGTCAGATGATCCTGCTGTCGGGGCTGCGGCCAGGCAAGGACATTGACATCAAGGTCACAGGCCTGCGGCCGGGCGAGAAGCTATACGAAGAACTGTTTCATGATGGTGAGCCGCCGGAACCGACTGAAACCGATGGGGTTATGCTGGCAGCGCCGCGTGTTGTTGATTATGCCTTGATCAAGCAGGTGTTTGACGAGCTCGGTGAAAGTGCGGCAAGCCGTGATACGCACAAAACCCTGGAATTGATGAGCCGTCTTGTGCCGGAATTTCAACCGCCTGAAATTGGTGTAAAATCCTTCTTTGCCAAGAGCGAACCCGAAAAGCTGGATAAAGCAGCAAGCGGTCAGTGATCCGATAAGGGCCCTAGTGCTGACATCTGCGCAGTCTGGCCTGCGGCCATGCAACATTTCGGGGTCCACATTTGGTCGCGTGCATGATAAAGCTCCGCGCGAAACATGGTTCGGACTCATTGATCATGTGTCGGCTCGAATGAAAATCAGAGGTTTTCATTCATCATAAAGCCGATTGCCCGCAAACGTCATTACCCCGTATGCACCAGTAGCGATACGGAGTAGGCCGATATATCATCAATGGGTCCGGGGCCTTCATCATTGACGATGTATTGAAAGCGAACCCGATGACTGCTCGTATTGCGCGCGCGCTGATCTCCGTTTCCGACAAGACCGGTCTGGTCGAATTTGCCAAATCCCTTCATGAACAGGGTGTTGAAATCCTGTCTACCGGTGGTTCCGCCAAGGCCATCGAAGCTGCCGGTGTTCCTGTAAAGGAAGTTGCCGATCACACTGGTTTTCCCGAAATCATGGACGGTCGCGTCAAGACTCTTCATCCGAAGATTCACGGCGGCCTTCTGGGCCGCCGTTCTCTTTCCAGCCACATGAAGGCGATGGAAGATAACGACATTTCCCCGATTGATCTGGTTTGTGTGAACCTTTATCCGTTCGAGGAAACCGTTGCCAAGGGTGCCGATTTCGATACCTGTATCGAAAACATCGATATCGGCGGACCGAGCATGATCCGCTCGGCAGCAAAGAACCATGAATCGGTTACGGTTGTTGTCGATCCGTCTGATTACGACCGCGTTGTTGCCGAAATGAAAGACAATGCTGGTGCCACGACGGCAGAAACCCGCCGCGTTCTGGCCGCCAAGGCATTTGCCCGGACGGGTGCTTATGACTCGGCAATTTCAAGCTGGTTTGCCGGTGAGCTTGGTGAAACCTTCCCGCAGCGCCTGAATGTTTCTGCCGAACTGAAACAGACCCTGCGTTACGGTGAAAACCCCCATCAGCAGGCTGCGTTCTATACCAATGGCAAGAACCGCCCGGGTGTGGCCACCGCGACCCAGCTTCAGGGTAAGGAACTGTCATTCAATAACCTGAATGATACGGATGCGGCGTTTGAACTGGTGTCCGAGTTTGATGAAAAACCGGCTGTTGCCATCATCAAGCACGCCAATCCGTGCGGTGTTGCCGAGGGGGCAACCCTGATTGAAGCCTATAACAAGGCGCTGTCTTGTGATCCGGTTTCGGCATTTGGTGGCATCATCGCGGTTAACTGTACCCTTGATAAGGCCACTGCCGAAGAAATCGCCAAGCTGTTTGCCGAAGTCGTGATTTGCCCCGATGCAGATGACGCGGCCAAGGAAGTTCTGGCAGCCAAGAAAAACCTTCGTCTGCTGGTGACCGGTGGCATGGCCGACCCGGAAGGCGAAGACATGACGCTTCGTTCGCTGGCCGGTGGTTATCTGCTTCAGAACCGTGATGCCGGTCGTGTAAAGCGTGACGAGCTTAAAGTCGTCACCAAGCGCAAGCCGACCGAGGCAGAGCTTGATGATCTTCTGTTTGCCTTCCGCGTCGGCAAGCACGTCAAATCAAATGCAATTGTCTATGTCAAAGACGGCAAGTCCGTTGGTGTTGGCGCCGGGCAAATGAGCCGCGTTGACAGCTCGCGCATTGCGGCATGGAAAGCAGAAGAAGCTGGCAAGAATGTGGGTGAAGACGAACTGCGCACCAAGGGTTCAGTGGTTTCGTCTGATGCGTTCTTCCCGTTTGCGGATGGTTTGCTGGCTGCTGTGAATGCCGGTGCGACCGCAGTCATTCAGCCGGGTGGCTCGATGCGTGACGAAGAAGTCATTGCCGCAGCCGATGAGCATGACATTGCCATGGTCTTTACCGGCATGCGTCATTTCCGTCACTGATCCGAACTAGACAGTCACAAGACAAAGGCCGCAGACAATTCTGTCTGCGGCCTTTTATGTTCGGTTATGTTCAGCGGTTCGGCTTTGTAATCAGGCTACGGGTGTCGGCTGATCACCCTTTTTAGCCGGGATTTCCGTGTCTGCCGGATGGGGATTGTCTATGATCGCACCATCCTGCCTGATCGCGGTGGGTTCTTTCGGTTTGTGCGGATCAGATGAAGGTTCATCATTGTGAATACGTATCGGAGCGCGCCAGTCAATACTGCCAAATGAATGACAGGACGGGCAGGTAACCGCCCATTTGTCGGTTTCCGTACCACATGCACCGCACCGCCAGCCCGGATCAGGATTGGCGTGGCTTGCCTTTACCAGTAATTCACGTGCCTTGGTGGCATCTTTCTTCTCGCGGAATTCCAGATCGGCCAAAATCCGGTAATGACGTGCCTGTGCCTTTTGCGCGATGGCCTTTTCCAGATTGTTGCGTGCCATGCCCCACAAATCGGCATTAAGGGCAGCCTCGGCAATCAGAAGCTGGCTTTCGACATGGTCAGGATTGGTTGCAATCAGTTTTTCGACGCCTTTGACCTTGGCCAGGGCATCCCCAGAAAGATTGCCAAGATAAATTTTTCCCAATGCGGCTGACGGCGATATTTTCCAGCTTTCTAATGCAACCTCCCGGGCTTTTGCTGCCTGATCAATGTCGGTATACAGGCGCGCCAGAAGAGCCGTTGCCCCGGTAAAGTCCGGACGGGCATTCAATGCCTTGCGCAGAAGTTTGACGGCTTCCGCATTTTCACCGCTGGCTATTGCATCTTCGGCCTTGGCGGTAATCAGAAGTGCCCGGCGACGTGTCAGTTCCTCTTCATTGAAGATACCCGCCTTCTGGGCATCGACCAAAAGCGTTAGTGCCCGATCCCAGCGCTTTGCCCCAAGCAACAGGTCAAATAGCGTTACCAGAACGGACGGGTTGCGGGGGCGCAGGCGATGAGCGCGTTCCGCGTAATCAAGTGCAGCCGACCGATTCCCGGACTTAAGTGACAGTTGGAGCAATCCCCGCAATCCGAAAAACGCGGAATCCGGCTTTTCCAGCATGGCTTCAAACTGACGCTTGGCGGCATCATTGTTGCCATCCAGTTCTGCTGCCTGTGCCGTCAGAAGACGGGTCAGCGTGTCATCTTCAAGGTAGCGGTCGACTGCACGGGTATGTTTTAGAGCCTGTCGCACGTCCCCCGATGCCAGTTCAAGCAATCCCATGGTCAGGGCCTGTTGCCCCTTTTTCCGGCGTCGGCTTCCCAGAATGCGACCAAGCCAGTTTGGAGAATTTGCAATTGCTGACCAGCAGCGCCAAAGAATGACCAGAAGTCCGGTCAGAGCAAGCAGGCCAAGGGCGACCATGCCGATGGATCCGTCAAACCGGTAGCCCAGCCAGACAATTGTCATGGTGCCTGGGTTATTGGCAAACCAAACGGTACAGGTGACGAGAATGATGGTGATCAGAATAAACAGGCCAAGACGTATCATTGGCTATCCCCCGTAATGAGGGATTCATCGCCTGTCAGAAGATTGATCGCATGAGCACTGAGTGTGGCAATTGCGCGGTTCAGAAGCTGACGGCTTTTGGCGTCTTCCAGCCATTCAGCAGTAGCAGCCTTTGCGTTTTCGCCTTCGACACCATCCAGAGCGGCAATAGCCGCATCAAGATCGTCGCTTTCAAGAGCAGCCTCGGCAGTCACCAGACGCCCATCAAGTGAAGCTTCGCCAGCGACATCAACACGTCGAACCGGGATCAGTTTTTTGATATTTGCCCATGTCGCGGCAAGAATACTGCCGGAATGGTCATCGCTTGCTGCTTGTACCGCTTGTTGTGCCATTGCAGGGAAGGATTGGCGCAGTTTTTCAATTGTCGGTGCGCCATGGTCTGCGAGTGGTTTTAGCGCAGCAATCTGTTCCGCAATAACCGGATCATCGGATCCGCTGCGTTCCAGTTGGTTAAGTGCAATCATGAACGGTCCACCACGTTGCAAAGCATCGCGAAGGAGCGTGACGGCCATGGCTATAGCCTGCCCGCGACTTTCAACACGCAAGCCGGCGGTTGCACGAACTTCTTCTTCCATGGTCGAGAGGCGTGCCGAAAGGTCACGCATTTCGGCGGCAACGCCGGAAAGTTCGGATTCAACCCGTGCCAATTCCTCAATCGGGGCAGTGCGGGTTTCAATTTCTGCCATACGGCGTGCGACAGTATTGTTCAGCGTATCGCCGCGTTCATTGTTAAGCCGTTCGCGCAGCGCATTGATCGTGCCCTCAAGACGCGAAAGCCGTTCGGTCAAATCAGGATCAACAACAACCGTACCTTCGTTCGTATCTGGCGAGTTGCCGGTATCGGCCAAAGGCACGTTTTCGGCCTGATGCGTCAGATTGTCTTCTTTGCCAATCATCGCATCGTCCCGTTCAGGGGCGCCGGGCGATGATGTAGCTGAAGTATCCGTACCGTTATCAACCGACGTGGACGGAGACGTGCTATCGGCTGACGGTTTGTTTGTGGTTGCAGCAGGTGCTGGTTCCGCCATGCCTTCCGGGGTGATTTCGGAAAGAATTTCGGACGGAACATACTGATTCAATATTGGTTCCGCATCACGCCACCAAAGGGCACGGGTGAGCCACCCGATTGCCAGCGCCCCGGCAATAATACGCACAAACAAAAGAATGGCGCTGCCGCCCCGCAGTTTTGCAGTCGGTCTGGGTGTATAGGTGGCAGTTTTATCAGAGGCTGATTTTTGATTCATACCCGGCTTGATTTCAGGCTTTGTGCTTGCGGGTTTGGTATCTGACTTTGTTTTGTCTGTATTTGTGGTGCCGTTCGCATCAGTGTTTGAGCCAAATGCAGCCTTTGCATTATCTGTTGCATTGGGCGTCGTTCCCGATTTCTGATCGGCAGAGTTTTTGGCAAGGTTTGCGTTGCCTTTACTGTCTATCGAAATGGTTTCGGACGAGTCGGCTTTTGTCTCGGCCGGTTTTGCTGAAGCGTCGGATTTTGGCGTTTCTGGTTTTTTCACGATCGGACCATTGCAGTTTGCGGTTGTTCCGAGACACCACTTGGCGCGGAAAGTCAGGCGAAAGCGTTCTCTAGTGCCGAAAGAAGGTATTCCTGTGTCGGGTGTTTTGCCACTTCTGTCTTATGCCATGTAAGGACGCCAAGGCGATCTTTCACTGCAGAACTAAGACAAATTGCACTTGTACCGACCAGATCTTTTTCCAGCTTGTGTCTTTCAATCAGCTTAACAAAGCTTATCGCTGTGCGGGGAGAGAAAAATAAAACCGCATCAACATGATGCGCAGAGATTGCGGTTACGACATCGCCGGGCAGGTGATCGGATGGAATGGCATCATAGACGGTTTGGCGCCGAATATTGAAGCCACGGTCTTTCAATAGTGAACCAAGATCACTGGCAACCTTGCGGGCCGCCGGATGGAAAAGATCCCCTTTTGCCGGGTCAATTTGATTACCAATCAATCGCGCCAGATCTTCGATATCTCCATCTGCGCTGTGGATGTCGGCAAAACCGGCCTGGCGCGCCATACGTGCGGTGGCATCGCCAACACACAGCACCGGATAATGTCGCTCATCGCACTGTTTTGCAAAAGCACGCACCCCGTTGGCCGAGGTGAATATCAACGCTTGTACGCCGGCAAGATCAAGACTGTCTGCATGTTGTGGAAATTCAATGCGCAACATGGGGGCTGAAAGCAGGCGATAGCCGCGTGTCATTAACGCGGCTTCAAGTTCCTGCGAGTCGGTTTCCGGTCGGGTATTCAGGATCAATGGCCCCATGTCATCCCCGTCGATGGTCCTGAAAGCGTGTGTCGCAACTAGACTGAAATAAAGTCCGGCCCGCCACGTTTTTTGAGCTCGTTACCCGCATCTGTTCCGGCGTCTGCGGCACTTGCGATGTCCGGATCATCAATGAACCGTTCGGTATCAAGCCGTTCGCTGCCGTCTGGCCGAACAATGCTGACCCGCAAACGCATCCTGCCATCTGGCAGATATTCGGCAAGGGCCGCAATAGGTGTACGACACGATCCGTCCAGCGCACGCAATGCAGCACGTTCGGCCGTGACGCGGATGGCAGAATCCGGGCAGTTCAGTGCCGAAAGCCAGCCAAGCGTCTGATCATCATTTTCCCGTATGGTAATGCCGATCGCCCCCTGAGCAACAGCAGGCAGCATGTCGTCTTCCGAGATTGCAGCGGTTGCGACCTCCGGCCGGCCAAGCCGGTTCAACCCGGCCATGGCAAGCAGCGTGGCATCCACCTGTCCTTCTTCAAGCTTGCGAAGACGGGTCTGGACATTGCCGCGGAACGTCACGACCTTGAGGTCGGGATATTTGTTCAGGATCATGGCCTGACGGCGCAGAGATGCCGATCCAATCACTGATCCGGCGGGCATTTCGGCAAAGCTTTTATATTTCAGAGAAATAAATGCATCGCGCACATCTTCGCGCGGCAGGATTGTTGGCAAAATCATGCCATCGGGCAGCACGGTCGGGACATCTTTCATGCTGTGGACAGCAAGATCAATCTCGCCGCCCATCAGGGCATCATCAATTTCCTTGGTGAACAACCCTTTGCCGCCGATTTCCGACAAGGCGCGATCAAGAACTTTGTCGCCCGTTGTGGTGATAACGGTAATGGCAATCGCGCCGTCGGCTGCGAGCTCGGGATGTGCCTTCGCAAGTTTGTCCCGGACTTCATGCGCCTGTGCCATTGCCAGCGGAGAGCCACGAGTGCCGATGCGAAGTTTTGCTGTGTCAGATATGTTTGTCATGAGGCCGAGTTGTAGTGATAAAATCGGTTGAAAACAAGGGTCGTGGCATGTGTGATGTTGCACGAACAGCACCGGATTATCACGGCGAATAACCCTGTTTCATTGACTTATGTGGTAGTGTTTTCATTCTAGCGTCTTTCATGCATGGGCCCATTGCGTTGCCTTGGGGTGGAAAGCGTCCGCTGTTTGGGCTACATGACTGTCACAATTGTTGCCAATCAGGACGCGTCAGTCGGGACGCGACACATTGCCGGATCTGCATGACATGATCGTACTGGGTATCGAAACAAGCTGTGATGAAACGGCTGCGGCTGTCGTGAATGACAAGCGTGAAATTCTGTCCAACAGGGTTCTCTCGCAACTTGACGATCATCGTCCGTATGGTGGTGTTGTTCCTGAAATCGCTGCGCGTGCGCATCTTGAACATCTTGATCGCCTTGTCGCCGAAGCCATGGACGATGCCGGAATTGATTTTGCCGATCTTGATGCGGTGGCCTGTACAGGCGGCCCCGGTCTGATTGGTGGCGTGATGGTGGGCGCCATGACTGCCAAGGCGATTGCCTTTGCCGCGCAGAAACCATTTCTGGCAGTCAATCATCTTGAAGGTCACGCACTTACTGTGCGCCTTACCGATGATGTTGGATTTCCGTACTTGTTGTTACTGGTTTCCGGTGGTCATTGTCAGGTCCTGATCGTTGAAGGTGTTGGTCAATACAAACGAATTGGGACGACCATTGATGACGCGGTGGGCGAGGCATTCGACAAAACCGCAAAAATGATGGGGCTTGGCTATCCGGGTGGCCCTGCGCTTGAGAAAACGGCAGAAGCCGGAAATCCGGATCGTTTCCGCCTGCCACGTCCGTTGCGCGGTCGTCCGGGCTGTGATTTTTCGTTTTCGGGTTTGAAGACTGCGGTCCGCACCTATCTGGACGGGTTCCCGATCGAACAGCAGACCGTTGAAGTCAAAGCTGATTTGGCGGCATCGTTTCAACGGGCAGTCGGTGATACGCTTATTGACCGCACGCGAAATGCGATTTTCGAGTTCATGCGCGATTATCCGACAGGTAAAACTCTGGTGCTTGCCGGCGGGGTTGCAGCGAACAAGTATTTGCGGACCCGTTTGACGGAACTGACCGATCAGGCAGGCATGACATTAGTGGCACCACCATTGGAATTATGCACCGACAACGCAGCGATGATTGCGTGGGCCGGGCTGGAACGGTTTCGTTTGGGGCAGCATGATGATCTTGATTTCAAACCGCGTCCGCGTTGGCCGCTTGATCCGGAGGCACCAAAACGTCCGGGCGCGGGCGTGAAGGCCTGATGTTTTCCAAACGTCAAACTGTTCGAATATTTATCATCGGGGTCGAAAAGAACTATGTCGGATAAGCGCATAACGGTAGTCGGCGGGGGCGCATGGGGTACTGCACTGGCCATTCAGGCTGTACGGGCTGGCGCTGATGTTGAGCTGGTATTGCGTGATCGCGCCTTGGCCGAACGGATCGACACATCGGGTGAAAATGACGTTTACCTGCCCGGCATAAAGCTTCCCGAAGCATTAAGGGCAACCGTTGCATTTGATGGACTGCGAGAGTCAAACGCGGTTCTTCTGGTGACACCGGCACAACATCTTCGAAGCACTTTGTCAAAGCTGGCACCCCATTGGCCCGAAATGCTTCCTGCAGTTATTTGCGCCAAAGGCATCGAAAAAAAGACCGGTGCGCTTATGGCACAGGTCGTGAACGAAACACTTGGTGATGTTCCGGTTGCGGTTTTGTCAGGGCCGACATTTGCACAGGAAGTTGCAAAAGGTCTGCCCGCGGCGATTACACTTGCCTGTTCAGACAGGAATTTGGGCAAGGATCTGGTGGAACTGATCGGTACGTCGGCGTTTAGGCCCTATTTCAGTACCGACGTTGTGGGGGTTGAAGTTGCGGGGGCTATCAAAAACGTTCTGGCAATCGCAAGTGGCGTTGTGGCAGGGCTTGAGCTTGGTGACAATGCGCGCGCAGCCCTGATTACCCGTGGCCTTGCCGAAATGTCACGATTGGCGGTGGCAATGGGGGGCCGGATTGAAACCATGATGGGGCTGGCGGGACTTGGTGATTTGACGCTGACCTGTACCGGTACGTTGTCGCGCAATTACACCTTCGGGTTTGCCCTTGGTCAGGGCGGCAAGGCCGAGGATATTCTGGCTGAACGTCGTTCCGTGACCGAAGGTGTGCATACTGCCGCGTCAATTGCGGCCGTTGCGTCGAAATACGGTATTGAAATGCCGATCTGCAGTGCCGTGGATCAGGTCGCCAATCATGATGCGGACCTGCGAAGCACGATCAATGCATTGTTGCAGCGCCCATTTCGCGATGAGCTTGAAACTGGCAAATAATCCGGTCACATCCACGCTATCAGCTTTTGTTCGGCTTGAGCCTTTGAGCGGGTTCTGTCAATTTACCGGTATCAAAACCAATTTTGACAGGGAACGCTGCCATGCATTTTTACATTCGTTGTGTCGACAAACCGGGGCATCTTGCCGTTCGCAAAGCGAACCGGGATGCGCATCTTGCCTATATCAAGGACAGTTTTGCTGACAGGATCGTTGCGGCAGGGCCGACGCTTGATCCCGATCTTGAGGGTATGAATGGTTCGGTTTTCATTATCGAGTTTGATAATCAGGCCGATGCCGAAGAATTTGCGGCAAATGATCCTTATGGCAAGGCAGGACTGTTCGAATCCGTGATTATTCGTCCGTTCAAAAAGGTATTCTGACCCATGGCGCATTGGCTGATCAAAACCGAGCCGGGAAGCTGGTCGTGGGACGATCAGGTCAAGAAGGGTGTCGAAGGATGGGACGGGGTTCGGAACCATCAGGCGGCAAAGAACCTTAAGACAATGCAGATAGGTGATCTGGCGTTTTTCTATCACTCGGTGAATGAAAAACGGATTGTCGGCATTGTCGAGGTGGTCCGCGAAGCTTATCCCGATCCTACTGATGCCAGCGGCAAATTTGTTCAGGTTGATTTCAAAACCGTCAAACCGGTACCAAATCCGGTGACGCTTGCCGATATCAAAGCTGATCCGCGATTTGCCGAATTGCCGTTGCTCAGACAATCCCGTTTGTCGGTCATGCCGATAGATGATGCATCCTGGAAAGCGATTTGCGAGATGGGTGGTGTTTCGGCATGACGGTTGAGTTGCCGCCACCCGGAACAGTGTTATGCGCGCTTTCCGATCTGGATGCGACCGGGGCCAAGGGCATATCTCTTGACGGAAATGCAGGTAGGGCCGGGATTTTTGTCGTGCGAGACGGGGCAGGGGTTTTCGGTTACGTCAACAGTTGCCCCCATATTGGTGTGCCGCTTGAACTTGAGCCCGATGAGTTCATCAGTGATATTCACAACGAAATCATTTGCTCCACACATGGTGCGCGTTTCAGTCTTGAAGATGGCCTTTGCGTCGTCGGCCCCTGCGAGGGGGATATGCTGGAACCCGTTGCCGTAAAGATTGAGAACGAGAAAGTCGTTCTGGCCTGAAATTCTGCGTCATGGTGACGGCCCTAGCCGACCGTCACCTTTTCGATAATCTCATCAAGATGTTTGGTGATGACATCAAGCTGATCCGGTTCGGACAGGCGGTGATCACCGGTTTTGATCAAATCTATGCGGGCATCTTTGGAAACCAGTGCTTCTGTCAGACGAATTGAAGTCTGCCACGGGACATCCGGGTCCTGCATGCCTTGGATCAGCCGTACCGGGCATTCAAGTTTGATCGGGTTTCGCAAAAGTAGCTGATTTCTGCCGTCTTCGATCAGGGCATGCGTGATCGTATAGGGATCGTCGCCATACTCGGTCGGCTCTATAAGTGCGCCGTTTTCGACGATGTCGGATTTCTGGGCATCGGTGAATTGCGCCCACATAAGGTCTTCGGTGAAGTCGGGGGCTGCCGCAATACCCACAAGACCGGCAATGCGTTCTTTTCGCGCCAGTGCCGCCAACAGCATGATCCAGCCACCCATTGACGACCCGACCAGAATAAGTGGACCCGTGGTGATTTCGTCAATAATGGCAATGGCATCGCGTGCCCACTGTCCAATGGTTCCGTCTTTGAACATGCCTGCCGATTGTCCGTGACCCGAATAGTCAAAGCGGGTATAAGCCAGCCCCTGCTGTACGCAATGGGCCTCGAGATGGGTGGCTTTGGTGCCGGTCATATCGGACATGAAGCCTCCCAGAAACAGAACGCCAGGCTTTTGTTGGCCTTGTACTTCTGTCAGCTTGCCGGGAGTCGCATGGTATGCGATTTTTAATCCGTCAGGCCGCTCGAGATACTGAGGCGTCGGCATGTCATTTGTCATCCGGGAAGGGTATCCTTGGGTGTTAGTGGTTGGAATTGCATGAGTGCGTCAGAGATCAAGACCCAGTCAGTTTATCGTCCGGAACAGCAGGTGCAAGGTTCGGCTTATCGTCCTGCTGTAATTCTGCAGGTTCTGCCGGAACTTGATACCGGTGGTGTGGAGCGCGGTACGGTTGATATCGCGCGCGCCATTGTCGATGGGGGTGGTGTTGCGCTGGTTGCCTCTCAGGGTGGGCGGCTTGAACGGGAGCTTGACCGGTTTGGTGCCCGTCATATCACCCTGCCGCTGAAGTCAAAAAATCTGTTTACCATGCGTCGCAATGTTGATGCGCTGGTTGATCTTATCCGTACAGAGGGTGTTGATCTTATTCATGCGCGTTCGCGTGCTCCTGCATGGAGTGCTTATTTCGCCGCGCGCAAGGCTGGTATCCCGTTTGTCACAACATTCCACGGCACTTATTCCGGTTATAACAACCTGTTCAAGAAGCGATATAATGCGATCATGACAATGGGCGATCAGGTGATCGCCATTTCCAATCATATTGCAGACCACATTCGCAAATTTTATAAAATGGATCCTGCGCGCCTGAATATCGTGCCGCGCGGGACGAATACAGATTTGTTTAACCCGGAAAATGTCAGCCAGGAACGCTTGATTGCTCTATCAAATCAGTGGCGCCTGACCGGCGAAGAATATGTCATCATGTTGCCGGGACGGATCACGCGCTGGAAAGGGCATTGCTTCCTGATCAAGGCATTGCCCGCAGTATTCGAGGCACTTGGTCATCGGAATGTGCGTTGTCTGATGGTCGGCTCCGATCAGGGTCGGACGGCTTATCGAGATGAAGTATTGGCTTTGACAAAGAAGCTTGGCCTAGAGGATATCGTCCATATCGTCGATCATTGTGCCGATATGCCGGCTGCCTATATGCTGGCGGATGTCGTGGCATGCCCCTCAATCGAGCCCGAGGCCTTTGGTCGAATTCCATCCGAAGCGCAGGCGATGGGTCGCCCGGTTGTCTCGACGGCCCATGGTGGCGCGATGGAGACCGTTTTGCCAGGTGAAACCGGTTGGCTGGTTACGCCAAATCAAGTTGATCAATTGTCTGTTGCATTGGTGCAGATATTGCGGCTGACGCCAGAAAAGCGTGCAGCTTTGGCGCAAAAAGGGCGAAAGCACGTCATAGAAAACTATTCCCTAATACAGATGGCAGAGAAAACTCTGGCGGTTTATGAAAAGGCGCTGAAAGGCGCGATCAGGAACGCTGCATGACGGAAACGATGACTTCGGAAACATCGCAGGAGGCTGAAATTGTCTCGGGTGTAATGCCGGATGCCAGACAGGAACGCATCCTTGTCATCAAGCTTTCTGCGTTGGGGGATGTTATTCTTGCCATGGGGGCTTTCGCCGCGATCCGGGCGGCCCATCCACGCGCCCATATAACGGTGCTGACGACCCGGCTGTATGTCGATCTGATAAAATCGACAGGCTATTTTGATGCGATTGCGATTGATCGGCGTCCAAAGCTTTATCAGGTGCGTGAGGTTCTCGCACTGCGCCGATTCTTGCGAAACGGGAATTTTGACCGGGTCTATGATCTGCAAACATCGGATCGTAGTGGATTCTATTATCGGCTTTTCTGGCCGGGGAAAGCACCGGAATGGTCCGGAATTGCCAAGGGATGTTCACACCCGCACGACAACCCGGATCGTGACAGTTTGCATACCATCGACCGATTGGCTGATCAGTTGCATCGCTCCGGGATCGAAAATGTGCCGCCGCCATTTATCGCCGGATCCGATATTGATCTGGAACGCTTTGGCGTTCGCAGTCCCTTTGTACTCATTTGTCCAGGCGGGGCACCGCATCGTCCGGATAAACGTTGGCCTGCCGAGCGGTTCGGTTTATTGGCAAAAAAGATTGCCGATTATCGTCTGACACCAGTGCTGATCGGAACCGATAAGGAAGCTGAAGTTCTGAGCAAAATCGATAGTATGTGCCCTAAGGCGCGAAACCTGATGGGGCGTACAGGGTTTCTTGATATTGCGGGACTTGCGGCACGATCGGTTTTGGCGATTGGTAACGATACGGGGCCGATGCATATAGCAGCAGCGGCAGGGGCGCCGTCTATTGTGTTGTTTTCGCGGGACTCCGACCCTAAAAAAAGCGCGCCGCGCGGAACCACGGACAACGCAATCAGCATTGTCAGAGAGAATGACCTGAGGGAACTGACGGTTAATCGGGTGATGGACGAGGTGCGTCATCGCCTTGATCTTGTCGATTAATATCGCCGTTTCTGCCCTGTCGGTGGTTTGTCATTGAACGCGAAGGACTTCAAGGCTTTGAATACTGTCGCAGAAGGCTAAAATCATTGCTTTCTGATGACGGCCCGATATGCTAGGCAAAGGTCCGTTTTGCAGTATGCATGATCGGATATGCGTTTCGGCGACTTATTGCATCACCTGCGACTTGTTTCTGTGCTTTTTGTTTGATTACCAAAGGAGATTATCCATAGCACGACCACGTAAACCGATGCAGCCGACCAAGGAAGGTCCGCGCGTCAATGAGGATATCAAAGCCCGTGCCATTTGTGTCGTCGACGCTGAAGGCAATATGTCTGATCCAATGACGGTTCGTGAAGGCATTGAAATGGCGATGGAAGCTGGACTCGACCTTGTCGAAGTCGCTCCGAATGCCGAGCCTCCCGTCTGTAAGCTGATCGACTACGGCAAGTTCAAATACGAACTAAGCAAGAAACAGAACGAAGCCAAAAAGAAACAGAAGGTTATTGAGGTCAAGGAAATCAAGCTTCGTCCAAACATTGATATCCATGACTACAATGTGAAGCTCCGTGCTGCGCAAAAGTTTCTTGGCGGTGGAGACAAGGTGAAAGTCACGTTGCGTTTCCGTGGACGTGAAATGGCTCACCAGGACCTCGGTCTTGGCATGCTGCAGCGTTTTTCGGGAGATCTTGAAGATCTTTCCAAAACGGAACAGATGCCGAAGATGGAAGGCCGCATAATGATTATGGTGCTGGCGCCGCGTTAACCCGCGGCGTTTTGCCTTTCCAAGCAAGAGGGAATGCCATGGCAGCCGGGAATGATCTTCTGATCGTCGGGGTCGATGACGACCCTAAAAGTCTCGTGCTTCTGAAACGGATCGTCGAAAGTGGCGGTTACAGTTTTGTTGGCGTTTCCTCTGGCAAGGAACTTCTTGAAACTCTGAAAACCAGAAAGCCCCGGATTATCCTGATGGATATCATGATGCCGGGTATGAATGGTTTTGAGGCCTCAATCCGGGTTCGGACCCGTTTCCCCGATCTTGCTTGTGCCATCATCTATGTGACAGCCCGCCAGGGGGAAGAAGACCTGCGGGCTGTCACATAGATGATGGCACAAGCAAGATC
>CBIHMD010000010.1:0-15422 GCA_966210655.1 uncultured Thalassospira sp. | reverse complement strand
CGTCCATGTCTGGGGCAACCTGCGCGGGGTGTGATTTTCTGCTGTCGCTTTATGCGATAGGGCGGGAACATCGCTCTCCTAAGGATGCGAACCCGCCAGATCGCTAACTGAATGCCTGCCGCATTTTTTCTTATTTCGTCCTCATATCCCGCCAAACAGAACCACCCCATTTGCGAAATTGCGAGGCACTCACCATATTTAAGAGAGAAAGCCGGTTTGATTTCTCGCGCAGGGCGTACACAAAGACCGGCAATCATGCTGTTTTGGGGCGAGCAGGAGCGGATTAAATCCGCCCGTTACACGGTCGCGCGAAACTGCCGGAAGCTTGACGTTTGGCCTGTTCCGGAAGCCCGAAGGAGCCATGATCATGACGATCACCCGCACCACGCATCGCAGTGTTCCCTTCTATCACCCGTTTCGTCTGACCGGGCATGACCGGCTGTTTCCGCCCGGCATTTACGAGGTCGAAACCACTGAGGAACTTGATGCGATGGCCGCCACCCGGACCTATAAAAAGATCGAATGCCGCATCCCGGTTCTGGTCGAAGGCAGCCGCGACATGGAGGAAGAGACCCTGATTGTCGATCCCGTCGCTCTTGATGCGGCACTGGTTCTTGATGCCGATCCGCTGCGCGAGGAAGAACGAGAGGCTCTTCTCGGCAGGCCAGACACCCCCGCCAAACCGCCGATTGCCAATGGTGCCGCCAGCCAGCATTAGGGTAAATACACCAGCGGCGTGATCCAGTCCTGTTCCTGCATGACTTTTATCCCCTCCAGCAGCGGCCCGGCGATCAGGAACCAGCAGCCATCGCGAATGGTGCGCAGGAAAACGGGTGGCTGACAGATCAGCGGGCTTTCATCGCGCCATCGGAAAGTTGCCGGGCGAAATCGTGGCACCGTAATCAGGTAACGGTAATATCGCGAGCCGAAACTCTGCTTTAACACCGCTTCCTCGCGCAAGGTCACCTCGCGCAGGACAATCCAGCAGATAATGGCAAACAGTCCGGCAATCACAAGGCTGCCGCTTTGCGCGCCCACGCCGAATGCACCGATGATCGAAAACAGATAAAGCGGATTGCGGCACAGGGAATAGGGACCGGTCATCACAAGTTCGGTCTTTTTGCGCCCGCCGATATAAAGCGCGCACCAGCCACGCCCCACGATGCAGATCAGGATGGCGATAATCCCGGTCGCCTCGATCACATCATGGATGTTTGTTGTGCGTTGCCAGCTTGCCTGTGCGAGCATCACCAAAAGAAGCATCATCAGACCGCCGATCCGCAAGGTCCGTTTGCGGATACGCTGCACGTTCTGCAGACCATCATCATGGTCCTCGGCGGCGTTTATGACGGTGCCTTCTCGAATGACCGTGTTTCGGTCATTATTTTCGCCGGGTTTGCTACTGGCATTATGGCTGGGCTTGAAATGGTTTTTCGGTTGGATCATGTTGGCAGGTTCCTGTTTTGAAATCCTGCCAACCCTGCCCTATTGCGCTACGTCCGACGTCCGGCCCTGCCCATCCGGCCCGTCCGGTGTCACTCCGGACGCTTGCGATTCTGCGACGGCCCGCGCGTTCGCCCGCACCGCACTTGGCGTATCCCCGGTCAGCTTTTTGAACGCCAGATTAAAGGTCGATTTCGAATTGAAACCGACACTTAGCGCCACATCCAGGATGGTGCGGTCCGGCTCGGCAATCAGTACCGCACGGGCTTCCTTGATCCTCGCCCCATTGACATAATCAAAGAAATTCTGCCCGATATGATGGTTCAAAACATAGGATAACTGATTGGGTGAAACCCCGATGGCACGGGCAAGCTTCGGAAGCGAAACCAGCGGGTCCAGCAGCAGATCTCCGCGCTTGCGAATCTCATCAAGCCGCCTTCGCGCCAATGCCACGCCGTCATCGTCAAGCAACGGTCGTGTAATCGGCTCCGCCTCGAAACCCGTTAGAGAAGGCGCAGCAGGAACCACCGCCGAAACAGCGCTGTTTCCTGAACCTTGTACGGGTTGTATCAGGTCCTCGTCACCTTCATCCACCTCACCGTCGCCCGGCCAATCGGGCATGACAAACAAAACCGGCTGGGTCGCAATCTCATAGCTAAGCGCGAACAGCAGTAGCAAAAATGCCACCCCTGTTGCTGACATAGCCAAGTCTTCAACATAGAAAAATGCCGCAATCTTACCCATAAGGGCTGTCAGGAAGATCAGGCTGACACCACCGAGAATGACCGCCATCCAGCGACGCATCGCGTTGCGATCCGCTCCGAGCTGTTCCTGTGCCTGACGGAAATACCGATGCGCCACCTTCCAGATCAGCAAAACATAAGTCCCCGCCTGCGCGAAAATCGCAAACCAGCAAAAACTGCTGATGGCGGCAGGAACCGTAAAACTATGTTGGAAATTATCAGAAATGGGCATGCCATTGGTGATCGACCATGCCATGAGGTTCAGAACCACACCTGCCAACACAAAATGTACCCAGGGCTGACGTGACGGGACGCCAGAAACTTCGCGGAAGTAAAGATAAACAGCCGGGGCAATAAGGAAATTGACCGGAATGAATATCATTTCGACAACCTGATAGCTCTGCGGGGAAAAGAATACCTCGGCGACATCTTCGAACAGATTGAACGCCACGGAAGTCAGAAAAAGCATCATCCAGCGATTGGCGCGGAACGCGCGCGCGCCTTCGGAACGCAACAGCAGGCAAAGGAATGCTGCCTGCGCGATGCCAGCTACGGCCACAATCAGATCAAGATAGTCATATATGTCGTTCATGAACCTGTCTTATCCGTGCTTTTCAGTTTTCGGATTTGCGTATGCCTGCATGGACCGCGCGCCAAATTTATCGCTTCAATGTCTGGTCAATATGTCGGGCCAGGCGAAATCGGCACCCGGGTTTGATCATCAGACTGTTGTTCTGGTGGTGGGTCAGTCGTGTCTGACACATGGCACGCAGAATCCCGAACCGCACTTGGCGTCTCTCCGGTTAACGTCTTAAAGGCCAGATTGAAGGTCGATTTCGAATTGAAACCCACACTCAGCGCCACATCAAGAATGGTTCGGTCCGGCTCGGCGATCAGTACCGCGCGAGCTTCTTCGACCCTTGCACTATTGACGTAGTTGAAGAACTTCTGCCCAATATGATGGTTTAATACATATGATAGCTGATTTGGTGAAACGCCTACCGCGCGCGCAAGCTTAGGCATAGATATCAGGGGATCAAACAGCAGGTCTCCACGTTTGCGAATATCATCAAGCCGTCGGCATATGATTGCTGCCCCGTCCTCATCAAGCAAAGGACGCGGAAAGCTCGGAATATCCGGCTGCGAAACTTCCCCATATCCGGAGTTGATCGGACCGGCAGCAGGAGGACCTTTCGCATCTACTGAATCGGGGATGTCAATCACCTCGCCCTCACCGGGCCAGTCAGCCATGACAAACAACACCGGCTGCGTCGCGATCACGTAAGTCATGGCAAACAGCACCAGCACAAATGCAAGCCCCGCACCCGACATGGCAAGGTCTTGGGGTAAATAACGGGATGCAATCCAGCTTAGTAAAACTGTGACGAAAATCAGACTTACACCACCCAGAATGGCGATGATCCAACGGCGCATTGCATTGCGATCAGCACCAAGCTGCTCCTGAGTCTGATGGAAATAGCGCTGCGATACATTCCACAGCAGCACAATATAAAAGGCCGACTGCGCAAAAAACGTGAGCCAACAAACCCGCCTGATCACAAATGACAGCATAACATCGCGGGAAGGTGCGTTCGGCCCATCAGCTTCAAAACTGAGAAGCCAGGCAATAACGTTAAATATCACACCAACCAGAACGAAATGTATCCACGGCCGTGCAGATGGTGTGCCGGAAATCTCCCGGAAATAAAGATATATCGCGGGCACTATCACAAAATTGGCCGGAAAGAAGAACAGCACAATCATTTCTTCCGCCTCGGCAGGAAGCATGCGCTTGGTGACATCGTTAAACAGATTGAGCATCACCGCGCCAAGGAAAAGCATCATCCAGCGATTGGCAGCAAACGCACGCACACCTTCGGCGCGCAATAGAAAACAAAGGAATAAACCCTGCACCAATCCAACCGCTGCGATCGTAATGTCCGCGTATCTGGCGAATTCCGCCATCATATCAAGCTACCCGCAATTATTCGCCATTCGATTTTTAAGCCGACACACATGCCTGCACTATCGTTTCAATATGCACAAACAAACACAATCGGCGTCCGACAATGCACAGCCGGACGCCCGAACAGGCGAAATCAGACAGTTTGCTTCTTGGACCAGCATGGCTGCCCCAAAACGGATGATGAAACATTCGTCAGTTTTGTAACAAACCATCTGCATCGATCGTCATGAAACTACAACGGGGATTAAATTGACTATATCAGTTCGATATATTAAGAATCGACATATATCGAACTGATATAGTCACTCCAGCATCTTCCCCCGCCGGAATGGCAATCGGACCGCGATGCATAACAGGATGGATACCGAACAGAATATGGATGTACGCACATTGTGCCTTGGTGCCCTGATGGGTGGTGAAGCAACCGGATACGAGATTCGCAAAATGTTTGAAGATGGCACTTTCAGCCATTTCCAGATCGCGTCTCTTGGTTCGATCTATCCGGCGCTGACCAAGCTGACGCAGGACGGGATGGTGACCTTTGTCGAGCGCGAACAGGAAAATCGCCCCGATAAAAAGGTTTACCAGCTAACCAGCGAAGGCCGCCGGACGTTCCTGCGCACGTTACTGCAAACGCGCCCGGGAGAGGATCGTTACCGGTCCGACATCCTGTTCATGCTGACCTTTGCCGAGGAACTGCCGATCGAACTGACCGAGGCCCTGATCGACGAGTTTGCTGCCCGTCATGAAATGATGCGAAGTGACATCGATCCGGACAATACGAAGAAAGACGACTGTCCGCTTGCCCATGGCCGCGATGAAAACGGTGAACCGACCCCCGGTTGCCGTTTCGTAGCCGGACTGGGCCAGGCGATGTGTGAGGCGACCCTTGGTTTCATCCGCCAGAACAAGGCCGGACTGATCGAGGAATTGCGATCGCGCAAAGACCAAAAACAATAACAGGAACCGCAAGGTTCACTAAAAACGCGCCACTGTATTCAAGTGCCACACGCATTCCGTTTGGGCATATCTGAGGGAATAGAACCATGAATGCTTCACGCCTTGTCGCCATCGTACTGGCCCTTGGGGCCATACTTTGGGTTGGATCGGGATTGTTTGCCGGGGATGAACCCGCCGAAATGGCGGAAACATCCGCAACGGGCACAGACGAAAATGCCGCCCCGGTCCCGACAGAATCGCCATCAGCCGCGCATGCCCCACATGCATCGGTTCGCGTCAGAACCAGCGAAGCGGTCGAGCATGTCGATATGCTGCGTATTTCCGGTCGTACAGAAGCCGTGATTTCGGTTGAAATCCGCGCCCAGATTGATGCGATGGTCGAACAGATCGGCGCGGTCAAAGGCCAGCGTGTGAACAAAGGTGACCTTCTGGTCAAGCTGGCGGTCGAAGACCGGATGGCACGCGTTGAAAAGGCACGTGCGCTTGTCGCCCAGCGCGAACTTGAAAACAGTGCCGCCAAAAGCCTTGCAGAAAAGAACTACCGTTCGAAAACCGGTGTGGCTGAAACCAAGGCCCTGCTGGAAGAGGCACGCGCGGATTTGAAACTGGCGCAGATCGAACTGAACCATACGGAAATTCATGCGCCGTTTGACGGCGTGGTTGAAACCCGCCCGGCGGAAATCGGCGATTTGTTATCGGTTGGCGACCCGGTTGCCACCCTGATCCAGGTCGACCCGATGCTGGTGGTGGCCCATGTGCCCGAACATTCCATCGGCGAGGTCCAGAACGGGCAGTTGGCACACATCACCCTGTTTGACGGGCGCGAAGCCGATGGTGTGGTGCGGTATGTGTCACGCGTATCGGACAATTCAACCCGCACTTATCGGGTCGAGGTCGAAATCGACAATGGCGATCTGACCATTCCCGACGGCATGACCGCCGAACTGGAAATCCCGGTCGGCACCAAGATGGCCCACCGTGTTGCCCCATCCGTCCTGACGCTGAATGACGAGGGACAGGTTGGCGTGCGCGGCATTGTCGATGAGAACAAGGTTGCGTTTTATCCCGCCGACCTTCAGGGCGGCAATCGTGACGGCATCTGGATTGGCGGGTTGCCGAAAAAGATCGACCTGATCGTGGTCGGTCATGACTGGGTCAAGGAGGGTGCGACTGTCGATGTCAGCCGGCTGGAGGCGGAAAATATGTCCAACGGCACAAACGACCTGAGCCCCTCCCCCAAGGAAACGGTCGCGCGTTAAGCGTGGCATGACGAACCGGAGACAGAAACATGTCCCTGATTGATCTTGCGCTTGAACGTTCGCGCACCGTTATCCTGACCCTGATCCTGCTTTTGGCAGCCGGTTGGGTGGGTTACAACGCGATCCCCAAAGAAGCCGACCCGGATGTGCAAATCCCGGTCCTCTATGTATCGATGCACCATGATGGCATTTCACCCGAAGATGCCGAACGGCTTTTGCTGCGTCCGATGGAACAGGAGCTTCGCACCATCGAAGGTGTGAAGGAAATGACATCGCAAGCCTATCAGGACGGCGCATCGGTCACCCTTGAATTCTATTCCGATGTCGATATCGACGAAGCCCTTGCCGATGTGCGCGAACGGGTCGACATTGCCAAATCCGAACTGCCCGACGAAACCGACGACCCCGAAGTTCACGAGGTCAATCTGTCGCTGTTCCCGGTTCTGGTCGTTACCCTGTCGGGCGACGTTCCCGAACGCACCATGCTGCGGCTTGCTCGCGACCTGAAAGATAATATCGAGGGCATTCCTGCGGTGCTGGAGGCCAATCTGGCAGGTGATCGCGAGGAACTGGTCGAGTTTGTCATCGACCCGATGAAGATCGAGGCCTATCGCCTGAACGGGGTCGATATCGTATCGCTGGTGCAAAACTCCAACTCGCTGGTTGCGGCAGGTGCCATTGATACCGGATCGGGGCGGTTCAATATCAAGGTCCCCGGCCTGTTTGAAACGGTGAACGACATCCTTGATATGCCGCTTCTGGTTGACGGGGATTCCGTCATCCGGTTCCGCGATATCGGCGAAGTGCGCCGGACCTTCAAGGATGCCGAAAGCTTTGCCCGCCTGAACGGTCAGCCAGCAATCGCCATCGAGGTTTCCAAACGTGTCGGCGAAAACATCATTGATGTGATCGACGGCATCAAGGCCGTCACGGCGGATACAGCCCAATCCTTCCCGCCCAATGTCACGGTCAGCTATTCACAGGATAAATCGTCCGATATCCGCACCATGCTGACCGAACTTCAGAACAGTGTGATCCTTGCAATCCTGCTGGTGATGGTGGTTGTCATCTGGTCGCTGGGTTGGCGGTCCGGGCTTTTGGTCGGTCTTGCCATTCCGGGCTCGTTCCTGACGGCGATCCTGATCCTTTGGGCGCTGGGCATGACGGTCAATATCGTTGTTCTGTTCAGTCTGATCCTTGCGGTCGGGATGCTGGTCGATGGCGCAATTGTGGTTACCGAATATGCGGACCGCAAAATGCTGGACGGATTGCCGCGCAAGCAGGCCTATCCGCTGGCCGCCAAACGCATGGCGATGCCGATCATTGCATCGACCGCAACCACACTTGCAGCCTTCCTGCCGCTGGCCTTCTGGCCTGACATTGTCGGCGAATTCATGAAATTCCTGCCGATCACGGTTCTGTTTACCCTGTCGGCGTCGCTTGTGATGGCGCTGATCTTTGTGCCCACGGTGGGGGCATGGTTTGGCAAGCCCGGCTCGGCATCAAGCGAGGCACTGGACGCAGTCGCCGCAGGCCGAATGGATCGTTTGCGCGATCTTAAGGGCGGAACGGGTTTTTATGTCCGCCTGCTTAAAGGATCATTGCGGTTCCATTGGCTGGTCGTGCCGATGGCGTTTGTCATCCTGATTGGGGTGTGGGCGGCATTTGGTATATTCGGTCGCGGGGTGGAATTTTTCCCGGCGGTCGAACCCGAAGTCGCCGCCGTTCAGGTGCGCGCACGCGGCAACATGTCCTATTACGAACAGGATGCGTTGCTCAAAGAAGTCGAGGATCGCATTCTGGGCCTTGATGCCAAGCATGAGGGCGAACACTGGTTTGACACCGTTTATGCCCGTTCGGGCCGCAGTGCAAGCAGTGGTGGCAGCGATGCCCCCGAAGACGTGATCGGTGTGATCCAGCTTGAATATGCCGACTGGCAGATGCGCCCGAAGGCGACCGAGATCGAACATCGTATCCTTGAAGAAACTGCCGATCTGGCCGGATTGCAGATTGAAATCCGCGCCGCCGAAGCAGGCCCCCCGCAAGGCAAGGATATCCAGATCGAGTTGCGGTCACTTTACCCGGACGCACTGGATGAAACCGCAACCCTGCTGATGACCGGATTGCAGGAGATGGGCGGTCTTTACAATTTCGAAGACGGCAAATCGCCCCCCGGTATTGATTGGGAATACAGTGTCGACCGTGCGCAGGCATTGAAATTTGGTGCGGATATCACCCAGATCGGCAATGTGATCAAACTGGTGACGAACGGCATCAATTTCTCGACCTATCGACCGGATGATTCGACCGAGGAAATCGATATTGTCGGTCGTTACCCCGCCGAACACCGGTCGCTTGAGGAATTGCAAAGCCTTCAGATTGTAACCGAGAAGGGTCTGGTGCCGCTGGCGAATTTCGTCACGCGAACGCCAAAACCCAAAACCGGGACATTGTCGCGCGTTGACAGCCGCCGTGCATTGACCGTCAAGGCCGACGTTTCCGAAAGCGTTCTGGTCGATACCAAACTGCAAGAGGTCAAGGAATGGATGAAAACCATTGATATTGATCCACGCGTATCGGTCGAATTCAAGGGGCAGGATGAAGAGCAGCAGAAATCGGCAGACTTCCTGAAAAATGCCTTCTCCGTCGCGCTGTTCATCATGTTTGTCATTCTGGTGACCCAGTTCAACAGCATATCAAGTTCGCTTCTGATCATGGTCGCCATCATCATGTCCACGGCCGGTGTGTTCCTTGGCCTGATGATCACCGGACAAGCGTTTTCGATTGTCATGACCGGTATCGGGCTTGTCGCGCTGGCCGGGATTGTGGTGAACAACAATATCGTTCTGATCGATACGTTTGATCGGCTCAAACACAGTGCCGACAGTATCGAAACCGCGATCCTGCAAACCGGGGCACAGCGTTTGCGCCCTGTGATGCTGACCACTGTTACCACCATCCTTGGTCTGGTACCGATGGTGTTGCAGATCAATATCGACTTTGCCGAACGTTCTATGTCAGTCGGCGCCCCGTCGACCCAGTGGTGGGTGCAGCTTTCGACATCCATCGCGTTCGGCCTGGCCTTTGCCACGGTACTGACGCTGGTCTTTACGCCCTGTGCGCTGATGATGCGCCACAAGGCGGGGATCGGCTGGCGTAAGGTGAAGGCACGCATATCTGACAAATTTGGCAAGGGCGGCACACCGCACACAGCCGATCACGGGGCATAAGTCCCGGCGATCCACCACAGAACAGCAAAACCGCGCGACATTCCCCCCGACCCCGCCGCGCGGTTTGACCGGCCCCCAGCTACGCAAGTGGGGGCCGGTCTTTATTTTGGGGGAACAGACTGAAAGTATAATACAAGCCCGTCAGTTGGACGGGGCACTGTCAGGCAGAGATTGCGCCCATATCCTTTGATAGCCGCCGCTTTGTTTCAGCTCGTCCAAGGCATCTGCCAGTCGGGTGACAATGCCCGGGTCGGTTGACCGGCTGGCGGCAAGGTAAAGTTCGGTGGAAAGTTCGGGTATTTCGGAGGCGACCTGCAAAAGGTCGACATTGTATTGCAGGCTGCGCACTCGATAAGGCAGCGACAGCGCATCCCCCGCCACCAGATCGGCCCGCCCGGCATAAAGCAGGCGCAAGGTTGCCTCTGCCGAGGGAACAAAATCAACGTCGAAGCCATGATTTTGCAGGAATTCCGCCTTGACGTCCTTGAGCTGACCGGCAACACGGAAGGTTCTTAGCCCGTCCCAGTTGGTTCCCAGCGGGACTAGACTGCCGCGCAATGAAAACAGCTGCACGTGATAGGGGGAAACAGTGCCGACCCAGTGAAACAGTCCTTCGCGGTCGGGGCGGCGGGCAATGCTGAAAATCAGGGTGTCTGGTTGATTTTGGGCAGCAGCATAGGCGCGAGCCCATGGCTGGGCGGCAATCCTGCATGCGATATCGGCATTTTCGCAAATCCGGCGCACAACATCCACGGCAGGACCGGAAACAAAATCGCTGTTTTCGCTAGCGACGACATAGGGCGGAAAGGGTGTTGTCACGATATCGACAACCTGCGCACCGGCACGTGCGGCCCACCCCGAAAGACCGCAGATCACGATCACCACCACCATCAGGCGGACGGCCGAGATGCCCGGAATGCACAACATGGCGCGATGCCACGGCAGGCGTCTTTCGAAGGTCATTACCGCCTCGTAGCGATGAAAGCCATCTGATGATATTAGTCTTTTAGTTTATGTGCTTACCGATATCGTAACGGAGAAACCACGATCGCAAAACAGCAATCCGTCGCGGTTCCGCTTTAATCCCCGGGTTCCAACCCTGACGAAAGTCGAATACCCTATTTGTACATGAGACAATTCGTAGGTCTTTTCAAGCAGCCTCGCAGACCAAACATATCGACAGGGGACAACCCTCGTTCGGATAGGGTGTCTTACATAATTTACTAATCAATAGAGCGCTATTCTGATCGCAAAACAACGAAGACCCTTGCGAGTTCGGGAACAATAAATGGGATTGCGGATGAAACTCTGGCCCGGTGGCGCGGCCATGTCGGGCTTGCTCGGCCTTGTTGCCCTGCCGTTTATACTCGGATCGGCGGGTGCAGCAGGAGCGGATAAAACCGGCACGCTGACATGGACCGTACCGCCCTTTCCCCCTGCCTTCATTTCGGAAGATGGCACGCTTTCGGGCTATGCCGCAGATACCCAGAACTGGTTTGCAGAACAGCTTGGCGATTATGATCACGATGTTCTCGAAGTGCCGCTGGCACGGCTTCTGGCGGAAATGCGCAACGGCAGCAATGAAGCCGGACCTGCCGACGATATCCGGTGCAGCACCACCCTGATCCCGACCGAGGAGCGGCGCGAATATATCAGCTTTGCCAAAACCATTTTGCTGCATCTGCCGATTTCGGTGGTTATCCGGGCGGCGGACACGGCAAAATTCAAGCCGTTCCTTGATGACGAGGATCATATCCGCCTTGGCCCGCTGATCGCGGCGGGTGACATGACCACGGCGGTTCGCATCGGGCGGTCCTATGGCACGCTGATCGACCGTTTTGTGCAGCGTTATCACAATGCGCCACAGGTCATGACGGTTGCCGATGACGGCAAACTTTTGAAGCTGCTTGAACTTGGCCGGATCGACTGGGTGTTTTATTTCCCGTCCGAGGCAGAATATTTCCGCCGTCAGATCACCCCCGATCAAGCAATCAAATCCTTGCCGATCCGGGGCAATACCGCCCTGTTGGAAGCGACCATCGGGTGCGCCAAAACACCGGCCGGGCAAAAGGCGGTTGCCCGGATCAACCAGATCGTCGATGCCCATCCCGAAATGCCTTGGACCAATTTTTATGCCGCGTGGCTATCGCCGGGTGATCGTGAATGGTTCACCGCCGCACGCGCACAATATATCGCCCCCAAACAGTTCGAGGCCCTGCTGATGCCCGGTAAATGAACACAAAAGAACATAGCAGGCAGAAATCACCCGATCCCTATCCGAAAGTTATTCACCCCCGACAGCCTCAAAACCGGACCAGGTATTGGTCACAAGGTTCATCAAACCTTGCAAAATCGAAAGATATTTTGTGTACCGCGCCCATTTCTTGCGGTTTTTCTATTGTATGACTATTGATATCGCACAGCGACCCACCACTTTTGGATAAGTAAAATTGCAACACGGACCGGAAGGCAATCGCCGCCGGGAATTTTGGTATGCGTAAACGACGTTCAAGTTACATGATGATAGCCGGGATATCGGCGTTTCTCGCTTTTGGCATGCCCGAAGTTGCGGGCGCGCAGGAGCAGCCCCCGGATAATGAGCGTGCGGATGCCCGGCCCAAACTTGTCTGGGCCGTGGATGCAATTACACCAGGTTTTATCAAGGTTGAAGGACGGGTGAACGGGTATGGTGCGCAGATGCTGGACTGGTTCATTGCCCGGATGCCCGAACACGATCATCTGATCGAAATATTGCCACGGCGCAGTGCGTTTGACGCCATGCGCATGGCGACCGAAATCGGCGGGACCGGCGACACCGTCTGCATCCCCGGTTTACTGCGATCCCCGGAACGGGAACGCGACTTTGCCATGAGCCGCACCGTCGCACCGCTATTGCCGCTTTCGGTGGTGGTATCACGCAGTGCGCGCAGCTCCTTCCGGCCTTATATGGCCGGGGATGGCACGATTGATCTTGAAGCGTTGCTTCGCGATACATCCCGCTATACCGCATTGGCAAAATCGCGGTCCTATGGCCCGCAAATCGACAGCATTCTGGCCCGCGCGATCAACGCGCCCAATGTGCTGCGTACCGACAATCAATCAAGTTTCCTATCGATGCTAGAAATGGGGCGGATCGACTGGATGCTGGCCTATCCGGTTGAAATCGAGTTTCGCCGCCGCGCAACAGATGACGCCCCCGATATCGCATCCCTGCCGATCAGGGGGATGCCGGAACTTTTGGACATCGGGATTGCATGCAGCCGGTCGCAAAACGGCATGGTGGCGGTTGAAAAATTCGATACCATCCTTGCCGCCCATCCCGATATGCCGTGGCTTGAATATTATGTCGAATATCTTGCCCCCGAAGATCGCGACCGTTTCAGGGAAGCGCTTGAACATTTCAAAAAGTCGCAAATGCTTCCAGTGGGGCAATAAGCCGCAAAACAAAACAGGCACCGCTTCAAGCGGTGCCTGTTTGAAATCATGTATCGGTTGTGACCCGAAATCAGTTCTGATGAACCCGGTTCAATCCCTCGTCGGGATCGTCATCAGGTTCACCGTCATCGTCTTCTTCATCCGCCCGCTCTTCGTCCTGCTGGTTTTCAACGCCCATGCGGCGGTACGAGCGATAGGACAGCGGGAAGGTCGCGAAATAGACCGCGGCAATCACTGAAAGCGTCAGCCACGGCGAAGACACCAGAAACGCCACAGACGCCCCGAATGCCAGCATCAGCGGCAATACCCATGCGCGAGGGACTTTGACCTTTTTAAACGAATAGGTCGGCATCCGCGAAACCATCAGACCGGCAATCAGAACACCGTACGGTGCCACGATATAGGGGCTGTCGAACACGCCACGCCCGAACTGGAAGGTCAGGACAATCGGCCACATCGCCAATGCCGCCGCCGCCGGGGCCGGGACGCCGGTAAAGAAACGATAGGCCCATGTCGGCAATTCCGGTTCGCCCAGCATCTGGGTATTGAAGCGTGCCAGACGCAGCGCCATGCATACCGCAAACAGAAGCGACAATGCCCAGCCGATAGACCCAAATTCATGCAGCGACCAGAAATACAGCATCATCGCCGGTGACACGCCAAAGCAGACAAAGACTGACAGGCTATCGAGTTCTGCACCAAAGCGGCTTGACGCGTTCAGCATCCGGGCCAGACGGCCATCAAGGCCATCGATGATCCCGGCGATCAGGATGGCGGCAACCGCGGCTTCCCAGCGATCCTGCATCGCAAAGCGGATCGAGGTCAGACCGGCACACAGTCCCATCAAGGTCGCCACGTTCGGCGCCAGACGGCTTAGTGACAAGGCCCTGAACCGCCTTGGCCGTTGGTGGGGGCCATCTTGACGGATGCCGCCTGCCATTAGCGAATCTCCCCGATTGCGGCGTCCTTGCCCTTGACCGAGACATCGGCAAGGACGGTTTCACCGGCAATCGTGGTCTGGCCGACGATGACGTTCGGCTCTACCCCTTCGGGCAGATAAACATCAACGCGCGAACCGAAACGGATCAGGCCGAAACGCTCACCCGCCTTAAGCTGCGAACCACGGCCGACATCACACAGGATACGACGCGCAACAAGACCGGCAATCTGGACAACACCGAACTCGCGGCCTTCCTTGTCACGGACCAGAAGGATCTGACGTTCGTTGTTTTCCGAAGCCTTGTCGAGTTCGGCATTGACGAACTTGCCGGGCACATAGGCCTCGCCAATGATTTCGCCATTGACCGGGCAACGGTTCACATGGACGTTGAACACATTCATGAAGATCGAAACGCGCGTGCGCGGCGTCTTATCGTCCAGTTCGAGTTCCTTGGGCAACGGAGCCTTGGAAATCATGCAAACGCGGCCGTCAGCCGGGGAAATGACGAGGTTCTCGTCAACCGGGGTAATACGGTCGGGATCGCGGAAGAAATAGGCACACCAGAGTGTCAGGATCACACCGATCCAACCCAGCGGTTCGGCAATCACAAACAGAACCACGGTGATCGCGGCAAAAATCGCAACGAATTTCCAGCCTTCGGGATTGATCGGCACAAGAACGGATTTCAAAGTCTTTATTCCCTGGTTGCCATGGGTATGGGCATAACAATTCCGGCAATGATTACCGGTCGGCAGCGTTACTACCATCTAGTGATGACAAAGGGCAACGCAACCTGCAAATAAAAAGGGGCAAAACACCATTACCATGTGTTTTGCCCCTCGCAAAGAACAGCAATTACTGCTGGGCGGTTTCGCCGTCTGGAAGCGCAAAGATCTGGCCCGGGTAAATCAGGTCGGGATCGCGGATCTGTTTGCGGTTCTGGTTATAGATCACCCAGTATTGCAGGCCGTCGCCATAGGTCCGGCGTGCAATGCGCCACAGGCTGTTGCCCGGCTGCACAACATAACGCGAACCCGGTTCCAGAATCTGATCCGGACGGGCGCGCTCAAACGGCAGTTCGACGCGGGCTGTTACCTTGTCAGACGGATCAAGCTGATCAGCGCGAAGCTGATACTGACCCGGTTCAATCGGTTCGCCAATCGTCAAGGCCCAGTTGCCATCTTCCCCGGTCGTTGCACTGCCGACAAACTTGTTATCGAGGTACACCCGGACACTGGTGTCCTCGTCAGCCTTGCCCGACATGGCAACCCGGCCCTGTTCGTCATAATCGACAACATCGATCGACAGGCGCGGCATTCCAGCAGCAGGCTGTTCCACAGTTGCACCGGGCATTTCCGAGCCCTGCGGCATGGCCTCGGCCAGTTCGCGGGCAGTTTCCTCGCTCATCTCTTCGGGGGCCGGTCCCTGCAGGACGGTGGCCGCACC